>JADGAE010000027.1 GCA_015232165.1 Nitrospirota bacterium | reverse complement strand
AGTGAGACCAACACCGGCAGGAGGTCAAGTACGCCAAAGAGCCGCTTGCGTTCTGTATCGAGTGCATCCTGCACCTGTCTGCGCTCCTGTATCTCTTTTTTGAGTGCAACGTTTGCAAACAACAGGTCGGCAGTGCGCTCCTTCACCTTTATTTCAAGTTCCTCGTGTGCCCTTCTTAGGGACTCCTCCATTTTCTTGCGTTCGGTAATGTCCTGTGTTACTGCCGTACCGGCGTATATATCACCAGCCTCGTTCCTCACGGGGATGGTACGGACCTGATACACGCGCTGACCAAAGGTCAGTTCAGACACCGACTGCCTGCCTGTCAGGGCGGCTCTAAGGTTAGGCATTAGCTTGGCTGCTGTATCAATGGGGAAGGCATCCCAGATGTTCTTGCCCTCCAGGGTCTCTTTTGAATACCCCATATCCTTTAACCCCAGGCCATCCACAACGCTCAGGGTCATCTGCCTGTCAAAGAGCAGGACGGCACCGTTTGGAAAATTGCTAACCATAGTGCGATAAAGCTCCTCGGACCTGCGCGTGGCCATTTCGGCGTACTTGTGTTGTGTTATGTCACGCATCACTGTAAGAGTACAGGGTCTGTCGTTGTACTGGAAGGCAATTGAGGAAGCCTCAACGTACAGGGTGCTGCCGTCGAGCTTGAGTAGGCGCAGTTGCGTAGACGGGGTCTGTTGATTGTGTGATTTGACCTCTTGCAACTGCCGTAGGAGTACTTCCTTGTATTGGGGGTATACAAAGTCCATGAGGGATTGTCCCATAAACACGTTGAGGTGGGCCGCCCCAAACAGTTGTATACCGGCAGGGTTGACGAACTCTATGATACCATTGCCCTGGACAATGATGGCATCCGGGGATATCTCTACCAGTTGTCGGTAGCGTTTTTCACTCTCCAGAAGGGCCTCTCTTGCCCTTTTGTGTTTGGTTATATCACGCACCTGGGTTATAAAGTAGGCCGGCCTATTCTGTTTGTCTCTGACCACGGCAATGCTTAAATCAACCCAGATGGTATGACCATCCTTGTGGATGTATCGCTTCTCGAAATTGATGGTCTTTACGTTTTCATCAAATGCGCACATTGCATACTCCAGTGAGGCATCCATGTCATCGGGGTGGGTAATGCCCTGAAAGTTCGTCGCAAGCATCTCCGCAGGCGTGTAGCCAAGCATCTCACACAGGCTGCGGTTAACCTTCTGCCATCGACCATCAGGCCCCACAATGGCCATACCGCCAGGCGCCATTTCAAACAACTCCTCTGCCGTTGCTTCCATATACTATTATAATACCAGTTTAACCCCGGACTTTAGAAGAGACGGAAAGAAAAAAGGACAATCGGGTGCATAAATTTTTGGTGGATAACAAGTGGTAATAAAATGCATATAAAAGGGTCAAGGGGACTTCTTCGTGCCCGGGGCGGCTCGCCCCTCCCCTTGCAGGGGGTTCTGAAGGGGGCGCGGTAACGTCGCTGTGCGAGCGGAGTCGCCCCTTCGCTCTTATTCTTTTTTCCCTTTTTTTTTAGCTAATCAAACTCTATCTCGTAGAGTCTTAGTACCTGGAGGTGCTGACCTTTTATGAACATGAACCGGTACTGCTTGTATTCCTTGCTGTTGGCGACAGGAAAGACCCTCTTTTCAAAGGGCGGCCACCTAGGGGCATCCACCTGTTTGTCCAACAGCACCCACGAGCCGCCTTCATCCAGGGCCATAAACTCCCAAGATATCGGCATCTTCCCTGAGTCCTCTCCGCCGGCTATAGAGTACCTGCTTATCACCCGTGGCTTGTGAAACGTTATATCCGCCGGTATCGGTCTTTCGATCAGGGCCTCCCAGAAGTCGTCTTTCTTGGCGGAGTAGTCAAAGGCGTATTTAACCGTTTTCTTGGTCGTATCCTCACTGACGACGGTCATCAGCTCACTCTGACAGGGCTTGTGATACTCCATCGGGATGATGGGCACCTTGGTGGTTGCCGTGGTGTTTAGCAGGGCGTTCATGTCGATAAAGACCGTGTCCTTTGACGCACAAGTTGGCGCTGTCGGCTCCGACACCGTTGCTATGATGGTCCCCGCGGGGGTGTCATCGGCGCAGATGGCGGGGTCTTGGGAGAGACAGTATTTTACGGCGGTGACTGGGTTTTTGAGGTCGATCAGGGCGGCGCTCAACACGTACTGTATGTCCTGGGTGAATGCCGTTGCGTTACAGTTAAACTCATCACCGATGCTCCCCCGGCCATTAAAGCCGGTGTCGTTGTTGGCAGGCTTGACCACGTGTATGCGTGTTATGGGTTTGTTTACAAACGGGACGATGGCCTCTTTTATAAACATAAACTCAGAGTGCGAGTTCTTTGCGTTGAGGTAGACATTAAATGACGAGGTGATGGCACCATACACGGCAAGCGTTATCGCAAAGACAATGGTCGCCGTCTTTTGTCTGCGGGGATTTTCGGTGACAGACCTCAGCACCGATGTAAACATCCAGTGGATCAATATCAGGGCAAAGGCCATCTCCGCAAACAAGAATCTCCTCAGTACCAGTTTCGTGGGGGTTAGTATCCAGGGGGCCAGTATGATAAATGACAACGCTACGGCATAAACAATTACGATTACGGAGTGAAGGCGTTTTTTTCTGATAGAGGCAATCAGCAAAGCCATCAGCACGATCACTACGGTCAAAAAAACGACGTAACCGACAACCTTGGGTAGATAGATGCTCCAGAAGTTAAACACTATGGGGAACAAGTCATTGATCAGGGGCGAGAGCTTTTGGAGCAGGTTCTTTATGGAGATTTCGACTCTGTAGTCGGGGTCGAGTTTGATCTCTTCAAGTATCTGTGACCTGTATTTTGCGGGTATGAATAGTTTATTGTTGACGTAGTACACGACACTACTGATGCCAAAGAAGCAGACGTCCCGGAGGATTAAGCCGGCGGTCAGACGTATCCGGTTACGCGGGAGTTGTTCCTGCTGCGTCCCTGCGCTGACTGCCACAAAGCCGGCAACAAAGAAGAAAAACGCATGTGCCTGATACGTAAACATTGTTATCAGCAACAGGGCAAGGGCCAAGACACTCTTGCCGGTCCATATTGCGAGTGTCTTACCGTCGGGTGGTCTTGTCAGCCAGGTCTGACAAAGCAGCATGTAACTGAGCAATGCCATAGACGGGGCCATAGCGCTGGGGGGCCAGCTCAAAAACACATGAAACTGCGGCCCAGGCAACATAAAAACCGACACGCTGACAAAGAAAGCCACAATTGCCGACACTCCATTGCGTCGTAACAGTAAAGCCAACAGCGCCACCCCAAAGGCATAGAGCACGACAACAGCGGCCTTGACCCTTTGTAGATATCCAACGGATGTAACGTACTTAAACAGATGGCACTCTATAACGGAGGAGAAAGGACGTCCTATCTTGAACGATAGCTTGAAGGCATTGTAATTGGAACACTCTGCCTTGAAAGAAGGCTCTAGGGAGTCTCCTATGAAATTGGCGTTGTCATGGAAGACCGACGGCAGCAGGATGTATGACGAAAAGACCAGGAAAAGGACAACTACGGCTGATAAAAAAGACGATATAAAACTACGGAAACCTAACAACAACCTTCCTCTTCGGTGAACCTTTCGGCATCCGTAGGTACCACCACTTTTTGGTACCTCCCTTGGTTCCCATATAGTTCATGTTAAGGCATGACCTTAGAGATAACGAATACTTATCTCTAAGACCTTATGCCTTTGTGGAGAACAGGCTTTCGATATTTTTATCCATTGCCTCCAACATCTTGAGGTAGTCTTCGGGTGGTATTTGTCTTATGAGTTTTCCCTCATGATCGACTATACGTATAACCACGCTACCGGAGTTGTCATCGACGGCGAAATAGGCCTTGGTGAAGTTTCTATCAAGCAGTTTCTTTTCCTCTTCGGCTTTTTTCCTTGCCTGACTGGCACGCTCATCCTCTTGCCTGAGTTCGGCGGTTTTAGCGGTTACCTGATCCTTTTCTTCGACCAGGGAGCTTTGCGTACTATCGGGATTACTGCTTGATAGTGACACAGTTTCCCGGTTATTGGTTATTTGTACAGTGTCAGACTCCGTGTCTTTAAGATCAGGCGCTTTTTTGGGTGTCTGAACAGGACGCACAAGCACTGTTGAGCTTAAGTCAAGGCCCCTAATCTCCATACTGCCTCACCTCCCTATTTATCTTACGGGCTTCCGGGCTTCCGGGTTGTGCCTTCCGGGGCACGTTTTTCAATTTATATGCCAAGTTATCACCTATTGTTCTTCTTACCACGACAGACATGTCAGGCTATAGAGTCAACAAGACTCTCAGTTGCCTCTTCCGGTGCCTTTTTTGGGGTGGCATTGCGAGCTTTGTTGCCCATTTCAACATCCGATGTACCTCCTGCAGCACCGTAGGCGGCATTTACCTCTGTTGATGCGTTGGTTTTGCTCAGCGTCTTTGCGACATCAGACAGCGTTACTGATACGCCGCTTGCATTACTGCGCCGGGTCTCATCTGCAGTCCCACCGGATGCTTGCTCCCGGTCCCGGCCTTCCACACTTTGTAATTGCACATTAGTGCCATGCGTTGTTTGGTTGTTCACAGTCCCTACCATATAACTTACCTCCTTGCCATTGAGATAAACCCTTCAGTTTTCTTATCGGTAAAGTTTCTTAAAACTTTACCCTCCTGTAAGAATTATTTTATCATTTTATAAAGTTTTTCAGCATTGTGTTGTGCAATAATTATGCCATACCCCTCCGCAAGTTATACGGAGCAGAACAACCTGCACTCCCGGCACGGTCGAGGGTAATTTCAGTCAAGTACGTTGTCAAGAATATGACCTCGTCGTCAATTTGCTTTTCACTATTTAATGTGGTCTTCATTGTTTAAAGTTACCCTCTTTTAGAGTATTTTAGCTCACCAAAGGTGATCCTGAACGTGGTTCCGGGGTTGGTATTGCACTGTATTGAGCCTTCCAGTTGGTCCAGGACCAGGGCGTTTACAAGTCTCAATCCCAAGGTCTGTGCGTTTTGCAGGTCCATGTCAGGTGAGATACCAATGCCCGTATCGCTGATTGCCAGGGTAAAGGTTGCATCTTGTTGCAGCTTGAGCGCTACGTTAATGTCGCCCTGCGCATCCGACGGGAAGGCGTGTTTAAGGGAGTTGGACACGATCTCGTTGATTATTAACCCACAGGGCACGGCAGTATCAATCCCTATGTAGCACTCGTCTATGTCGGTCTTTAGGCTTATCCTGTCAGTGTTCAGACAGTAGGAGGCATACAGGTGATTGAGGAGGTTTTCCACATATTTGCCAAACTCTATCCGCTCCATGTTGTCCGACTGATAGAGTTTTTCATGGATGAGGGCCATGGCCTTTAATCTCCTCTGGCTGTCACGAAACATCTCCAGTGAGGCATCGTTGTCGATATAGCGTGTTTGCAGGTCCAGGAGGCTTGAGACAATCTGGAGGTTGTTCTTTACACGATGATGGACCTCACGCAGGAGCACCTCTTTTTCTCTCAGTGACTGCTTTAAGCGTTCTTCGGCCTTAAGGCGTTCGTTTATCTCCACGTGCAGCTTTTCGTTGGTGACCTTAAGTTGTGAGGTTCGTTTTTCAACGAGGTCCTCCAGCATGTAGCGATATTTCCAGAGTTCTTCTTCCATTTTATTGCGGGCGTGCAGTTGCCTTTTAAGGTCTTTTTCCACGTGCTTTAGCGCAATGGAGTTCTTGACCAGCCCCTTTAACTCGTAGAGGTTAAATGGTTTGTGCAAAAACGCACTTACGCCCAACTCAAAACACCTCTCCATGTCCTCATCGCTGCCATGCCCGGTAAGCACAATTACCGAATAAGGGTCGGTCGGGGTGAGGTTTATCTTTTGCAGGAACTCCACACCATCCATAACCGGCATCTTGAGGTCCAGGATTATGAGTATTGGATTGATCTCGTGAAAGAGTTTTATGCCGTCAATGCCGTTTTTGGCCTCATAGATGGTGTAACCATAGACCTTCAGGTGCTTCTTGATAGCGTCTATTACGATCTGCTCGTCATCGAGTATAAGTATCTTCTGATTATGCATCTGTAGTGTTACCGGCAACGGGGATATTTATAATAAAGGTGGTACCCCTGTCAATCCTGGAATCGCAGGTGATAGTTCCGTTGTGTCCCGTGATTATTCCATATACAATTGAAAGTCCCAGACCCGTACCCATGCCAACCTCCTTGGTTGTGTAAAACGGTTCAAAAATCCTGTCCAAAGTCTTCTCCTCTATGCCCATACCGTTGTCGGTGAACTTTATAACTATTGATCGTTTATCTTCCGATGCCCTTATGTTTATACGTATCTCTGCCGATGTCTTGTTCTGGGCCAGGGCATCCATAGCGTTTTGCAAGAGATTGATAAACACCTGCTCCAGTTGGTTGGCGCTTCCTACAAAGGGTGGCAGTTCCGGCTCCACATCCTTTATAAGATTTATATTCCTCAGGCGTATGCGTTCACCCATTAGCAGGAGGCTGTTGCGTAAGACCACTTCAATGTCCGTCGGTTCCATTTCAACATCGTCACGACGTCCAAAGGTGCGCAGGTGCTGGATTATGTCAACGATCCTGTTGACCTGTTTATACGCCACGATGGCCTCTTTCTTAAGCGAATCGGTATCTAGTATGCCCTGTTTGATCTCCAGGATCAGGCCCTGTAGAAAACTGCTGATATAGGTAAGGGGTTGGTTTATCTCATGTGCAATCCCCGTGGCGATTTCGCCCAAGGTGGCCATTTTGGAGGAGGTCAGCATTTTCAACTGTATCTTGTGGGATTCCTCCTCGAGCTTTTTGATCTCTCTCATGTCGTGTGCCACCACTATGGTGTTGTTGATGCCTTCGGGACTCCCATGTCCTAGCCTGGAGAGGTTGACCAGGACGGGGATATCTTCAGAATTTGCAGTCTTCATAGACGTAAACAGGTCCTTGGTATGACCATGTCCGAGGATTGCCTCCAGGATGTTCCCGGCAAATACGGTTTCAGCCTTTTTGCCCACCAGTTGGTCTTCGTTGTAACCCAGGAGGGTGCAGGCGGAGTGATTTACCGTCTGGATGACAAGGTCGCCGTTGACAACCATCAGGGCGTCCGTGAGAGATAACAGCACGCTTTCAAGGTAGGTCTTTGCGTGGAGCAGTTGCGCCGTCCTCTCCCTGACCCTCATCTCGAGTTCATCGTTGTATTTCTTTAAGGCATCCTCGGCCCTCTTGATATCCGTGATGTCATGGAAGATGCCGCGCGTTACATGGGGGACGCCGTTTTCAAATATACAGTTGACACTGCCAAGCACCACTATGCTTCTGCCATCCTTGGTGATAAATACCGTCTCAAACCGGCTGGATATGCTACCTATCAGGAAGCAGTTGAAGTTGTGCAGTCCCTGATTGAAGCAATCGGGGTGGATCACATCAGAGAGGGTCAGCCCATCCACCTCGTCTTCGCTATAGCCCAGGGTGTTGAGCCATGAACGATTGACGTACTTAAACCTCCCATCGGGGGTGACCACGTGGATCATGTCCGAGGCGGTGTCAAAGAAGTCCTGGAGTTGCTCCGTGTTTTTTCTGAGCTGTTCCTCGGCCATCTTCTTCTCCGTGATGTCCGAGATCAGGCCGTCGTAGGCAACGAGGTTTCTACCGGAGTCGTATCTGGCAACGGGGGTGTTTCTCACCCACCTGATTGAGGCGTCCTTATGGATGATACGGTGTTCTATAGAGAGCACCGGTTCTCCTTTAAGCATCTTGTATGCAAGTTCGGTTACCGCCTTACGGTCTTCACCCTGGATCATACGGTACCACAGATAGGGGTCTTCGTCATACTCCTCGGTGGTGTAGCCGGTGACGGCCACACAGCCGGGCCCGTGGGTAGTGGATATGGCACGACCGTCCTTGACCTCCACGGTATAGATGTAATCCGTGGTGGCTCCCAGCAGGCGTTTGTAGCGGTTTTCGCTGAGTTTCAACGCCTCCTCGGCCATCTTGCGCTGCGTAATATCCGATATCAGACCGTCATAGGCAATCAGGCGTCCATCCTGGTTGCGGCGGGGCACAATGGTGTTTCTCACCCAACGGATCGAACCGTTCTTGTGGATGATACGGTGCTCTACAGGGGGCGCTGACTCTCCCGCAAGGACATTCTTGACCTGGTTCTTGACAACCTCACGGTCTTCCACGGCGATCATGCGATACCACAGGTATTGGTCCGTGTCGTACTCCTCGGAGTGGTAACCGGTGACGGCCACACAACCAACCGAGTGGCTTGTCGATACCGCACGGCCATCTTTGACCTCCACGGTGTACATGTAGTCGGTGATTGCACCAACAAGACGCTTGTACCTGTTTTCACTTAACCTTAGCGCCTCTTCTACCTGTTTGCGCTCTTTTATCTCCTCCTGAAGCTCCTTGTTGACCTTGTCAAGCTCCTTGGTGCGCTGGTAGATGTGTTGCCGCAAGGCTATGTTGGCCTCAAACAGAGAGTTTATATTACTCTCCACCCGATCCTTTAGTATCTGTCTTAGATTATCTACAAATGACATCTTACTTTTTTAAACGACCCTGTTACTACAATTAATCTCTATAGGTCTCTGTCATCCCTATATGATAATTTAACAATCTTATCACCGTCAAGTCTGTAGTCAATCTCTGCAAGGATCTCCTTGACATACCATAGCTCTTTTGTCACAGCGGGGGGGATGACAGGGGTCTTAGACTTTTTTGAAACCACGCCCTCTGCAAGGTACATACGTTTGATCTGTTCCAGGTTTTCAAGACGCTGTGGGAGGTTTTGGCTGTACCATGTCTTTTTGTACCGGGCGTACTCTTTGTCCGCCGGCGACTTCTTTTTGGCCTTTGACGCCTTGGCGTCAACCGGTGCTGGTTGGGAGCTCACAACGTATTCCTTGAGGACCTCACGGATGGCAAATATCTTGCTCACGTAGTTGGCGCTTTCGTTATTGTCCACACTGGTAGCAAAGGGTTTAGGGTTGCCTCCGAATTTCTTATAGTAGTGGGAAACGCTCTTGGGGGAGCGGTTGTAGGCCCAGAAGGCCCATAACCACCTGTCACTGTTGGTGACCTTGGCGCCGTTTATCTTGTACACCCGGTCCCAGGCGAGGGTGAGGTTATAGTTGTCCTTCAAGAGTCTGATGGCGGCCTCAGTGCTACGCTGCGCATGGCCTCTGTAGTCGATGTCGTCGTCAATGAGGCCGTAGGACTTGGCGGTGGCCGGCATGAACTGCCAGTACCCCTTTGCCCCCGCATGTGATAACGCCTGAGAATCCCAAGCGGACTCCGCAAGGGCCAGAAACACTATCTCAAAGGGGATATCATTGTCCTTGCACTTTTGGTAGATCATCTTCAGGTGTCCTGCCTCCAGCATCTTATGCCACCCGGTGAGCAGGTGCTGGTAGGTGGTTATAAGCTCCATGCCCTTGTTGTTTCTGTACTTGATCAGCTTCTTGTCGAAATCGAGGTCCCGTTCGCTAAAGATGTTTCGCCACCGCATGATCTTTTGCCAGTTTGTCTTTCCCGTGGGGGGGTGGATGTTGGGCGTCTGGTGAAACAGTCGCCTCAGAAGCTCGCTGTTGGTGACCTCGGAGGGCTTGTTGGCAGGCGCTTTAGATACAGCCGCATCGGAAAGCGTATAAAAAATTATTACATGCAAACATAAACCTAAAAACAATCTGTAGAGCATAGTCAACCTCCTTGTCTCATTGCACTATAAAATATGGTAATATTATTATATTGTACACGTTATACAACACCTATTGTCAATAGCCTTTTACATGACGGAAAAATATTCATTAATAAGGCGTTTGCAGTGTGAAATTAAAGAAACACTTTTTATCCTGATCGCTTGCATTTATGGTTGATGGCGGTGCATATACCGTGAAGCATATTTACCTCCCAGTGAGTGAGTCCGTAGCGGCCAATGAGATGTCCGATATTTCTGACAATGTCCGACTCAAGGTCTTCGGAGCCTCGGTTGGCAATATCAAGGTTCCTCAGCGTCTCTGCGATCCGATCGTACAGGCGATTCAACTGCGCTTGTGGCACAAGTCCGGGTGTCGGAGGGCGTCTTGCAGGCGTATCGTTGTTCATAAACGCTGCGGAAAGCTCGTAGGCGACGATCAAGACCGCCTGTGCCAGGTTCAGCGATGGTTGGGCCTCCGAGGTGGCAATCGTCATCAGAAAGCCGCAGCGATTGATCTCCTCGCTAAGGAGACCGTTGTCCTCGCGGCCAAAGAGTATGGCAACCCTGTTGTTGATCGCAGTCCGGGCAATACCGGCAACCGCCTCCTTGATTGTGTAGATAACCCCGCGCCTCTTTCCCATGTGTCGTGTGGTGCCAACAACGATGGCCTTGTCGTCAACTGCCTCCGTGAGGGTTTCGCAGACCGTGGCCCCCTCCAGGACATCGATTGCCCCGTGGGCAAAGGCACGGGCCTCGGCATTGATGTAGTCACAGGGGGCGACGAGGCAGAGGTGTTCAAAACCCATGTTCTTTATGGCCCTGGCCGCCGCACCAACATTGCCAGGCTCACGTGGCTGCAACAGCGTGAAGTAGATGTTATCCCTTGACGGCATATCCACGTAATAATTATACCATATTTAATAGCATGGGTTGCATAATTGTACGAAATTACGATAGAATAAAATATGTTGTTTGCAGATGTAATATAGCAGATTTAGATTTGATTAAATACAAAACACGCAGCACTTTAATGGGGTCGAGGGGACTGGTCCCCTCGCGGGGGAGGTCAAGGAGGGGGCGGAGCCGCCCTCCTTGTTCTTTGTATTGCACGCAATCGAAACGCGCTATAAGCGATATAGTGCTTAAGAAGATATTTGGCAATGGAGCCGGAAAGGAGATGTTTAGTTATGCTGGAATTTGACCGTATTACCTTTGATCCCAATATTATGGGTGGCAGGGCCTGTATAAGAGGAATGCGCATCCCTGTTTCGGTCATAGTGGGTCAGATTGCTCACGGTGCAACATCCGATGAAGTGTTGACCGACTATCCTGATCTTGAACCTTATGATATCCGCCAAGCCCTTGAATATGCAGCCTGGCTAACACGGGAAGAAGTGTATGCCGTATAAACTTTAAACATGATAAACTTTAAACATGCGTTTTTTGGCTGATATGGGCGTTTCATGGAGGGTTGTACAATACCTCATACAAGAAGGACATGAGGCTATACACATTCGCGAGGAGGGACTGCATAGATTGCCAAACGGAAAGATATTTGATAAAGCTTATGCTGAAAAGCGTATAGTGTTGACTTTTGACCTTGATTTTGGTGAGATAATAGCTCTTTCTGGTGGCAGTATCATAAGTGTAATTATTTTCAGACTTCATAACACTAGGGCATCTCACGTGATAGATCGTCTAAGTAGAGTTTTAAAAGACTCCAGGCAGGTCATTGAAGAGGGTGCAATAGTTGTCGTGGAAGAACTTCGCCATCGGGTTAGGCGACTGCCTTTTAAACAAGAGGGGGAATAGTAAATAACGCAATAAGGAGATATTAAGACAGAGATACGTAATATCTTACCATACTTCTACCATGCTTTTGTGGTTAACACCACAATCAACCGTTGTCTCTTCATCTTTTCTTCAATTTGTTATGTTTAACTATATGTAATAGTAGTACAAACTAAAAATTAAGGAGGACGCTATGAAGAAGTATCAGGTGTTGGTTGTAGTATTGATGGTAACTTTGGTAACGGTTATCCCGCTCAATGCCATGTGTATGATGGGCAACACGGGTAATCACGGTAACACGGGTAATCACGGTAACACGGGTAATCATGGCAACACGGGTAACATGGGTAACACTGGCAACACGGGCAATCATGGCAACACTGGCAACACGGGCAATCATGGCAACACGGGTAACATGGGTAACACTGGCAACACGGGTAACATGGGCAATCACGGTAACACAGGCATTTGTAACAACATGGGCACTTGTGACAACATGGATAATGATGAATAGTGTGGTTAGCTAGCCCCCAACCCTTGCTGTCTGTACAGATGGCAGGGGTATGGGTTCAAGTATGAGGAATGTCAAGATAGTGTTAGTGGCAATAGGCTGTACAATTTAACTTTTAATGCTAGTATAATTAAGGAGGACGCTATGAAGAAGTATCAGGTGTTGATTGCAGTATTGATGGTAACATTTGTAACGGTTATCCCGGTCTATGCAATGGGTATGGGTGGCGGCACGGGGATGATGGGCGGTAGTGATAACTTTGGTATGAACAACGGCATGTCGGCATCTCCAGTTGTCGGAGGTGATGGCACTGCATACCTGGTAACGTACAAAACCGGCACGACATCAGGTATGGGCGGCGGTACGTTTGAATCCACACTAACTGCCATAACCTCCGCCGGGCAAAAGTCATCCATTACGTTAACCGGCTTTGTATCG
>JADGAE010000026.1 GCA_015232165.1 Nitrospirota bacterium | reverse complement strand
AAGGGGGCCAGCCCCCTTGACCCCATTTTACCATGCTTTTTTAAGAGGATACATAATTGATAATATAAAAACAAGGAAGATATACTATGAATAAACCATATTCTATCGGAGTGGACCTTGGAGGTACAAATCTCCGTGTGGCATTAGTGGCAAGAGATGGCAGGATAGTTGACAAGATAAAGATATCAACCTGCACGGAGATAATCAACAACCTGATCGGTTCTATCGAGCGACTTTTCTCAGTCGAGGTCCACGGCATAGGCCTGGCAATCGCCGGTGTCATAGACGTGGACAACAAGAGCATAACGTCCTGTCCAAACCTCAAGTTATTGGAAGACATACGGATCGTTGAACTCATAGAGGAGAGGTTCAAGGTGCCGGTGTTTCTGGAGAACGACGCCTACGTAGCGACCCTCGGAGAGGCCGTTGCCGGTGTGGGTCGGCAGTTTGACAGCTTTGTGTTGTTGACGCTTGGTACGGGCATAGGCGGAGGGGTTATCTACAACAGGACACCGTTGAAGGTAGCGGCTGAGTTGGGGCACATTATCGTGGAGGCCGGAGGTCGGAGGTGTGGATGCGGTAGTCGTGGGTGTCTGGAGGCATACGCATCTGCCAGGGCCATGATTGAGGTCGCCACCGAAGGTGTCAAGGGCGGCAGGGAATCGCTGATGAGTAGGCACATCCAGGGTGGAACCAACAATATCCAACCGGCAGACATCTACAAGTACGCCCTTGAGGGAGATGTCTTTGCCATCGAAATATTAAAGACGGCAGGTCGTTATCTTGGCAATGGCATTGCCGGTTTCATTAACATCTTCAGCCCACAGGCGGTTATCCTCACGGGAGGGCTTACGGGTGCATGGGATATCTACGTACAAGAGGCCATACGGGTGGCATCGGAAAACTCCTTCAAGGAACTCTATGAAAAGACACGGATATTACCCTCCTCCCTCGGCGATGATGCCGGCTTAATCGGAGCAGCCTGCCTGACGTTTGGATAGCATATGGAAGAAGAAAGAAAGAGGCGGCTCGCCCCCTTCCTTGTCCATATCAACCAGCCCTTTACGGCGCGTCAAGGGGACTGGTCCCCTTGCAGGGGGTTCTGAAGGGGGGCGCGGCAACGTCGCTGTGCGAGCGGAGTCGCCCCTTTCTTTCTTGTATGCAAGCAAGTTTGATACCCGAAAAAACTCGAATCCGATCAGGATACCTTATTTCTTTAGTTTTTGGTTGAATATATCCTGAAGTCGATGTCTTCGAATATGGAGTTTTTGTATTCGAGCCAGTTGAGGAAGATAACGTCAACATTATTGTCCTTAAAGCTCTCCAGCAGGCGGTTGAAGTTGGAGATATGTTCCTTTGTGCGCTTAACTGAGTACTCGATAGCGGTTCCGCGGGTTATCAGAAACGCCCAGTCACTACTTTGAGCCAGGAGGAGTTCCCTGGCCAACTGATTTAACACCTTGGTGTTGAGTTGTTCGGTATCTGGTACTTCGGCGGACATGTCATAGTAGGTGTCGGCCAGATTTTGCATTGTATCGGCCATAAAGTGCAGGTGTCTGTATATCCAGTTGTTGTCGTCATTGAGCCAGACTTCGTAGTAGCCGTTTTCACCCCATGAGGACGGGCTTGGACATACGGTCTGATTCTTGGGATATTCCTTGAGATACTCCGGTGCGGTTATGGGCTTTATGATACCGTCCTTTTGCAGTTGCATCAGGACGTGATACAAGAAGTCAGGCCCCTCAAACCACCAGTGACCGTAGAGTTCTGCATCGTATGGGGAGACGATCAGCGGGGGTCTGTCAATGGAGGCCTTGAGCATCTCTACCTGCTTGTATCTGCCGGCGCAGAAGTGTTCAGCGTGAAACCTCGTCTTGTGAAATGCGGCAAGCGGGTCGTAGGGGAGCTTGTCCTCGGTCTCTCCGGTTATCTTGTAGTACTTGAGCCCCGTAAAGACCCTGTTGCCATCGGGGGATATGTATGGCTGGATGTAGTCTATCTCCAGATCAAAGCCGATGTCACGGTAGAAGTCGCGATAATCGGGATTGCCCGGATAGCCAGCCTCGGCACTCCAGACCTGCCTTGAGGTTTCGGTGTCCCTGGCAAAGACCGCCACGCCATTTAACGTGTGTGCGGCTGAGTAGATCGAGTACTTTGGTGCCGGCACGCCGTTTGCTACCCCGTGCGACTCCATGAAAAAATACTTCAGGCCGTACTTTCTCAGTATCTCATCCAGGTCTTCGTAGTACGCACACTCGGGCAGCCATATGCCATCGGGTGCCTTTCCAAAGTGTTTGCCGTGACTCTGTACTGCCAGGTCTATCTGCGCCTCCACAGCCCTGGTGTTTGTCCGCAACAGGGGCAAAAAACCGTGGGTTGCACCACAGGTGATTATCTCCAGCCAGCCCTTTTGAGAAAAATACTTGTAACCATTTAACACGCTATAGTTAAGCACATCGGTAAAGAAGGACTTGAGTTCAAGAAACCTCTTGTAATAGAACGTGGCAACGGGCAGCAGGCCACTATTTGTCCTCAACCGCCTCATCTCCTTCTGAGCTAGTTCGATGAGCTTGTCCAGGTATTTTACAAACAAGTCGGTGAGATACTCATCGGCCAGCATTTCAGCCAACGGCGGTGAAACCGATACGGTCAAACGAAAGTCCATGTTCTCCGACTCGAGCTTCTTCATTCGCATAAGAAGCGGCATGTACGTCTCAGATACGGCCTCAAAAAGCCAGTGTTCTTCCAAAAAATAATCAAACTCCGGGTGTTTTACAAAAGGCAGATGTGAGTGTAAGACCGGCAACCAATATCCCTGTACCATCGGCTTTAGCTCCTTTCACTTGATGACATTTCGCTTGAACCGGGCATTCCGGCTGCGTCTTTTAATTTTTCAAAGTAGTCCTTTACGGAAACGGCTCCCGATTCCTTGCCCTTGCCCTTTTGGCCGAGAAACTTGATGAAATCCAAAAACAGACTCAACAAGCGGATGTCCTCTACCCTGGTCTCAAAGAAGCGTTTTATCAGGTCAAGCATTGTCTTATCGTCGCCCGACAGGTGCTTGAGTTTCTCTATCAGTTCCAGGATCACCTCTATGCTCTCCGTGTCCTTGAAGCGTATCTCAAGGAGTTGACTGACTATGCCCATCTCCTTTTCAAAGATATCCGAGGTCTCCTCCAACACTGAGTCATCAGTGGGGGCATCCTTGGGGGCATCGGCGACCTTCTCTTCCTCGAGAGTCAGGACCCCCTTGCTCCAGAAGTCCTCCTTCAGACCCAAGACCTTAAAGGAGGGAATATTCAAATGGTTAGACCTCAACAATTCCACAAATGTACCATCCCTGTCTACACCAATAGCAACCACCATAGGACTGAAGGCACAATCACACGGGATGTAGACACTGCTGAGGGCGCCTTTCGCGTTAACCGACCATATTTCTTTTTCATTATCACCTTTTTTCAGTCCTGCGTTTATTTCGTATACCTTTACTGTGAAATAGGATGCCGCAGGGTCCTGTAGCTTATCTGACAGTAGTCTCTGCGTTAATTCCCAGTAAACAAAAATCTTGTTTTCGTTAACCGGCAGCGCTACTATGGTATCAATGTCATACTTAGGGGGGATTTCGTATTCCTCATTTATTGGATATCTTGCCATGTCAGAGAGCAGGTAGGTTATGCCATGCACGTCATCCGTTTTTATCCTTTCTCCTAAGGTGTTTGTGTTCATGTTTGTTTCCATAGAGTCTCCTTTTAGTGTATTCTCCATTTCGATGATTATTGTTTACCGGATATTTTACCATACACGGTCAGATATCTCTCTGCCGGCATAGTCCATGAGTAATCGGTAGTCATATCCGTCAGCATGATCTCTCTGAACGTATATGGTTTTTCGTTCCAGGTAGCGGCGGCCCGTTTCAGTGTCAGTTCGATGGCATCGTATGTGAAGTCGGTAAAGACGAAACCGTTTCGTTGTGTACGCGGCGTGTTGGAGTCCTCTATGTCAAAGACGGTATCGCCCAGTCCGCCGGTCTTTCTAACAACAGGTACGGTGCCGTATCTCATGGCTAGCATCTGGGTCAGTCCGCATGGTTCAAAGAGGCTCGGCATCAACAGGAAGTCGGAGCCGGCATAGATGAGATGTGCCAGGTCCTCGTCGTGGCTGAGATTTATGTGACAATCGGGGTTGTTCTTGAGATAGTGCTTGAGGTGATAGAAGTACTCGGCTATTTCCTTGTCAGGGGACGAGCCCAGGAGTACAAACTGCATGCCGGTGCTGAGGGCATTGAGGATGGCGTGTCTGATGAGGTGTACACCCTTTTGCATATCCAGGCGTCCCACCACGGAGAGTATGGGTTTAAAGGCGCTGCGAAGGGAGAGTTTATTTCTGAGGTGCTCCTTGTTTTTGAATTTATCTTCGATTGTCTCCGCGCTGTAGGTGAAGGGGATGTTGGCGTCACTTGCCGGGTTCCAGGTGTCATAGTCAACGCCGTTGATGATACCATCGTACTTGCCTGCATGTTGGGAGAGGATGACCTCAAGACCTTCACCCAGCTTCGACGTCCTGGTTTCGACGGCATATTGCGGCGATACGGTGGTGACCGCATCGGAGTTGATAATGCCGCCCTTCATGAGGTTTATGTAGCCGGGTTTGGAGTCATCCATGATGGCCGTAAGGGATGAGGGGTCTATGCCAATCTTTTTCATGACCTTGTCGGAGACCTTTCCCTGGTGTTTTATATTGTGGATCGTGTAGCAGGTCTTTACAGATGACTGGTTTTTCCATTTCAGGAGTATAGGGATAAGTGCGGTTTGCCAGTCGTGGCAGTGTATGACGTCTGGGTGTTTGCCGGCCTCCTTTAAGAACTCCAGGGCGGCAAGGCAGAAGAAGGTGAAACGCTCCTCGTCGTCCCCGGCGCCATAGAAACTGCCTCTGTCGAAGTATTTTTCCTCCGAATGCGATTTTATGAAGTAGCAAACGTTATCATGAACCTTGCCCATGTGTGCGGTGCAAAATACCCGCTTACCGCCATACTGTACCGAAAGCGCCATCGGATTGTTTTGCAGGTCCTCAACTAACGAGTGGTTCATGCAATCATAGTAGGGAAGGATTACCTCCACCTTATGACCCTTTCTTGCCAACTCACGGCTCAGTCCGTCTACTACGTCTGCAAGTCCGCCAACCTTGGAAACCGGCGCACACTCCGAGGCAATCATAACTATATACACAACATACCTCCTTGGATTTTTTTTATGTCTTCAACATGTTATTCAATTGTAGCTCTTTTTTTCACAATAATATAACTCTTTGCATCTCAAAAACACACTATACCATATACGGTACAGTATCATGAGATATTTTGTCAAGTGTTAAAAAAAAGAGGGCGCCATTGGTAATGAAGGTGCGAAATATATATTTTAATGTGACGAAGGACTACATGGGTTGGGATAAGCAAAAGGTAAAGTATCTGTAACGTATCTGTAATGAACGTCGTGGTAACATAAAAAATCAAGCTGATACTGAGATTGACTTTTAGGTAGTGCTCGCTGATTGATTCATTGAACATAGGCGTTTACGTTGTTTCACTGTATGGTAATAAAGATAAGGAGGGCTTTAAGCTCTGGCGATTAAATAACAAGGCGGGTACTCATATGGAAGATAAAACAGCAAAGGTAAGCTTTCAAACAAATCATGGATGTGACGCTTGCAGGTTTTGCATACGCAAAGGTCCAATGAATTTGCTCTGTGAGCTAAAAGACAGGAAGGTTAAGGCAAGCGATGGTCTTAATTGTACTAAATGGAAGATAGGTTGAGGACATATTTAGTTTAATGCCTATGTAGTTTACTCCGCTGACATAGAACAGTAGCATAAACATAGCACTTTGGTGGGGTCAAGGGGCGAGCCGCCCCCGGCTCAGTGGGGGACTGGTCCCCTTGCAGGGGGTTCTGAAGGGGGCGCGGTAACGTCGCTGTGCGAGCGGAGTCGCCCCTTTCTTTCTTGTATGCAGGCAATTTTGATACCCGAAAAAACTCGAATCCGATCAGTATAGCGCGTTTCGAAGTGTATTTTCACGGTAATATATAAAAAAGATACGTTTCTTCTACGGCAGAGTTATCTTTCCAAGCAACACCGGTCGTGAGGCCCCAGTTGCAGAGGGTAGATTTCCGGGTCTGTGTTTCAGCGTCAGATACCCCAGGATGGCAAAACACACCGCCTCCTTTGCCTCCGGTAAGAACCCACAGGAGGATATGCTGTTGACCTTGCATCCCTTAGTGCTAAACAGCTCGGTCAAGAGTGCCATTAGAAAGGCATTCCTGCTGCCTCCGCCGCTGACTATGACCTCTTGAGGCTTGTATGGCCTGATGGCATCAAAGATGGTCCTGGCGGTCAGATGGGTCATAGTTGACAGCATATCGTTTTGTGTGAGCGTGCCGTAACGCTTTAAAATACCCCTGACAAGCTCTGCGCCAAACATCTCGCGTCCGGTTGACTTTGGCGGTGGTTGCTTAAAGAACTGGTGTTTGAGGAGCTCCTCCAGCAGTGGCATGTGGGGGGTGCCTGCGCCGGCCAATGCACCATTTTTGTCAAAACGCGCAGCGCCCTCGGAGTATAACATGACGGCCTCGTCAATGAGACAGTTGCCCGGGCCGATGTCAAATGCCAATGTGTCGTTGAGGGTTCCCCTTACTATTGTAGCATTGGCGATACCTCCGACGTTTAATACCGCCCGTATGATGCCGTCCTTTTTAAACAGCATGTAATCCGGCAGCGGTACAAGCGGGGCGCCGTGACCACCGGCGGCCATGTCCCTTGTTCGGAAGTCTGATATTGTCAGGATACCGGTCTTTTCTGCAATCACGGCGGCCTCTCCTATCTGTAGTGTGCTGCCGCGTTTCTTTGGAGCTGCGGGAGGGATGTGATAGACCGTCTGACCGTGTGAGGCTATGGCATCTATGTCCTTGGGACTGAGACCGGCCTCCTGTATAAGTAACAACGCCACCTGCGCAAACACCTCGCCCATAACAAAGTTTAAACCACAGATGTGCTCAACGCTGCCACTAAAGGCCTCTCTGATGCCGTCCCTCAGAGAATCGTCATATGGCATGTGCAGATGCCGCCTGACCGACACCTCTACATCGAACCCGGAATCACCAACATCCCTGATCTCAACGATGGCCGCATCAACGCCGTCATGCGAGGTGCCCGACATAATCCCAATTATGCGCACGGAGTCTCCCACTATCCTGTCTCACCTGCAATAGTCGGCAACTCAAGCGCCTGCCTCAACCCGCCGCCTGCACGCTGGAGCATCCCCACGGCCTGTTGGTAGTTCAGCCCCCTGAGTTGCATCAGGATGGCAGTCTTTGCACTTCCTGCGGCCATCTCCAGAAGATATTTAGCCCTATCGCCGCCGCACCCGGTTACCTCCTGCACGATCCACAGGGCTCGTCCGCGCAACTTGTCATTTGAAGGGACAACGTCTACCATGTAGCCCCTGTAGACCCTCCCAAGTCGGATCATCGCGATCGTGGAGACCATATTGAGCACCATCTTGGTGGCAGTTCCTGCCTTGAGTCTCGTTGAACCGGAGACAACCTCCGGGCCGGTAAGTACTGCAATCGTGCCATCAACAAAGTCATAGGAGACGTCGTTGCAGGTCAGCAGCCAGGTTTTAATGCCCCTGCGCCCGGCTTCCTTCAACGCGGCCAGGACAAAAGGGGCCCTACCGGAAGCCGTAATCCCTATGAGCATGTCTCGCTGACTGAGGTCGGCGACGGCGCTGATGCCGGCCTGTTCGTCGTCCTCGGCACCCTCTATGGATGTCGTTATTGCCGCAGGTCCGCCCGCTATGATCGCGCGTATCAGGTCGCTACCGACGCTAAATGTTGGCGGCATTTCGGAGGCATCCAGGACACCAAGCCTTCCGCTTGTACCGGCCCCTATGTAGAACAGCCTGCCACCGGCGTTTAACGTCTCCACTGCGGCCTCAATTGCACGACATATATCCGCCCCGGCCTCTCTGACTGCCGCGGCCACCGTGGCATCCTCGGCGTTGATGATAGAAAAAATCTCCGCCACTGACAGGGCATCAATCTCAGTGCAGCGAGGGTTAACATATTCAGTTGACATGATCATATATTAGCATTTTTTTGCTATAATTTATAATGGTGCGTAGAACTATGATGGTACGTAGAATTATATTGGTAGTGGCGTTGTGTGCAGGGCTTATGCTGTCGGCACTTACGTATGGGTGTATGTCCGTGGAGGCCGGGCAGCCGTTGAAGCGGCTGAAGCCGTCCCAGTACCCAACCTTCACCGACGACAACAACCTGATCGACCTTAGGGAGGCCATCAACCGCGACCTCACCTACTTAAACAGACTGGATGACAACAAGTCGTTTAACTACGGCCCGGATGTCTATACGGTCAAGCAACTAAAAGAGTCCTTGAATGACTTCCTCGACGCCATGAAGCGCTTCAAGGGCAACCTCGACCTCCTGAACAACTACATCCGCCAACATTACGCAGTCTATGGCTATAGTGGCAACAACAGCCCTGATGCGGTGACCTTTACCGGTTACTTTGTGCCCACCCTAAGGGGGAGCCTCGACAGTAGCGACACGTTTCGTTATCCCCTGTACCGCCCCCCCGAGGAACTCAACAAGGTGATGCCGTTTCTCACGCGCAAGGAGATAGATGCCGGAGCACTGGTTGGCAGAGGGCTTGAGTTGCTCTACGTTGATGACCGCGTGGACCTGTTTTTCTTGCACATTCAAGGCTCCGGTGTGATCGAGCTTGACACCAACGAAGTCTTATACGTTGGCTATGCGGGCACCAACGGGCACGACTACAAGAGCATTGGAAAACTCCTCCTTGAAGAAAATAAAATGGAAAACAAGTCCGTCTCAATGCAGGGTATAAAGGCCTATCTCCGGGAACATCCGCAGGAGATGGACCGGATCATGGCACATAATCCCAGCTACGTGTTCTTTACAACCACGCCGGAGATAGGCATATGCGCAAGTAATGTGCCCCTGGTGGCAGGCAGGGCAATAGCAACGGACCTGCGCATTTACCCCCAGGGGGCGCTTGCATATATAAGCACTCAAAAGGCCGTCCTGGATAAAGCAGGCCGGATAACGGGCTACTCCCCGTTGTCTCGCTTTGTCGTCAACCAGGATACGGGAAAGGCAATAGTTGGCCCCACGCGCGTTGATTTTTTCTGGGGCATGGGCAAATACGCCGAAATACAGGCCGGAACAATGCGCCAGAGCGGTAAACTGTATTTTCTCGCCAAGAAACAACCCCAAAAAGAACAAGAAAAAAAACCAAAAACCATTAAAAATGACAACAAACCTACAAAAGCCACCGTTAAACAAAAAGATAGATAAATCGCCGTGTGACAACACCGGAGTGTTCACATGTCTGCAACGTATACCAAGATAAATCAGGCTCTTTCCAACTTTGAGTGAGTAAGATTAACAACCCCGCCTATGTATGTTATGTGATGAGTAATAGTAAGCCTTATCATGATGTCTATAATCTCTATTGTTTTGGAGAGAAAGCCTATATAAGGATAAAGCGGTAGATTGTACCACCCGCTCCCGTTGGTCGCTAACCTTAAGTTGAGTTACCCACAGGAAATAAAAAGGAACCCAAAAAAATTTAAAAACAGACCGTGTTTCTACCTGAGCGTTTAGCCTCATAGAGGAGTGCATCAGCACGGTTTAAAAAATCCTCTTCCGTCTCACCGTCCGTATATGTTGCAACACCAAAGCTGCTTGTAATTTGCATATCACAAATGGTTTGACCTTCAATGCTCATTCGTAATCGTTGCGCTATTTTAACGGCAACATCCAAGTTGATATGCGGCATCAGGATAACAAACTCCTCCCCGCCCCATCTTGCCGATACATCCTGATCACGAATTTGACAAGATACCAGTTTAGCAAGGTCCTTTAACACGCAGTCCCCCGAGAGATGTCCGTATTTATCATTGACTGCCTTGAAATGGTCTATGTCAAAAAAAATCAACGAAACAGGATACCCGTAACGCCGTCCGTCAGTTATATGCGTAGATAGTATTTTGTTAAAATATCTCTTGTTATACAAGCCCGTCAACCCATCAGTTATGGTTGCGAGCTCCAGTTCTTTTCTTTTGTTTTCATAGTTTTCCACATCGGTCAGGGAAAACAGGTATGTTTCGCTCTCTGGAAGGTGGTCATATTTCAGGATATATGCCCCCGATAAGGCATCATCCCCGGAGTTGTTTTTGGAGATATTTATGGATACTATTATTTCATCTTCCTTGTGTTCGTTTAAATAGCTTATCAGGTTCATCACCTCGGAAGAAGTATCATAATCCATTGATTTTACGGATAAAATATCTTCAGGGTATTTATACTTACAATTAAATTCTTTAATCGAAGCGCAGCTTAGAAAATTCAGGAAAGTGGAATTTGCAAACTCCAACCTTTTTTTTCGTACCGTAAATATAAAATTTGGCAGTGAATTGAGTATAAAGCTGATGAGTTTGCTTTTTTCATCAATTTCTCTTTTTTGGAGAGAAACGAGGGCAAGTTTTGCCATAGTCTCGGCGAGTTTGTGTGGGTCTATCGGTTTTTTTATAAAACCGTCTATATTAGCATCTATGGCCTTAATAAAAAACTCCTCGTCATTAAAGGCTGTGGTGACAATTATCTTGATATCCTGGCGGATTTCCTTCATCTGCCGGGCCATCCGGATACCGTCCATGTTAGGCATTCTTATGTCGGTAACCACTATATCCGGATTTTGTTCCTTAAATATATCAAGCCCCTCTTGACCGTCAAATGCACTGAATACTTTTTTCACACGCTTTCTCAAAAACGTAGAAAGCAGTCTGTTTATGTCCTTATCATCTTCAACACATAGAAGGACCGTGTCTTTAATGATATCTTCAACTTCATCATCGGTTAGTTCAACCCTCATCGGCTATGATAACAGTACCACTGCAATGTGTCAAGAGTAAAAACATCAGCGTTTAGATCAGCTTGTTCTTTACGGCATACTTTACTAATTCCGTTTTTGTCTTTAGCTTCATCTTGTTCTTAATCCTGTCTTTATAGGTTGAGACGGTCTTCAGGTTGATACCGAGTTCGGTGCCTATATCCTTGAGGAGCATGCCGGAGGCCAGCATCAACATCACCTGATACTCTCGCTCCGAGAGCAATTCATGGGGTAGTTTTTCCTGTTGATACCTGTCAACGTATCTGGCGAGTTTTTGAGCCATCTCCGGGGTGATATGCTTGTTGCCTGAGGCCACAACCCTTATCGCATCAATCAGCTCATCGGCCACCACCGCCTTGTTTATGTAGCCGGCTGCTCCGTTTTCAAAGGCACGCATGGCAAACTTATCCTCCGCAAGCATGCTCAGGATTATTATCTGCAGTTTTGGTTTGCCGACCTTTAGCTCTTCAAGGAGGTCAAACCCGCTACCGTCAGGCAACGACAAGTCCAGGATAACAATGTCACAATCAACCTTGGCAATAAGCCCCAGACACTCGGAAATACCTCGCGCCTGACCAACTATCGTCATGTCCTCTTGCGTGGAGATAATCTTCCTCAATCCCTCTAAAACAACAGGGTGATCATCAACTAACATAATATTAATCATAATTCAGTAGCTCCTTTGGGCATAGAGACCGTTACTTGAGTACCAACCCCTTTGTCGCCTTTTATCTTTATCTCTGCTCCTATCATCAATGCCCTCTCTTTCATGCCAAGAATGCCAAGCGATCTTGTACTCAACATGTCTGAATCACTTATGCCTTGACCGTCATCTATTATTGATAAACTAAAACATTCACTATTGTCTTCTATTATAACAAAAACCTCGGAGGCGTTTGAATGGCGCATGACGTTTGTCAAGGACTCCTGAAAAATTCTAAACAGCGCTATCTCTTTATCACTATCCAACCTTATCTCCTTATGTGTGCAATACAGCTCACAGGATATCCCGCTGCGCTGCCTGAAATCATCCAGATAAGACCTCATTGCCTGCAGCAGGCCTAGTTTATCCAGGTCCTGGGGCCTTAAGTTTGCGGCTATCCGGTGCATGCTGTCAAAGACCGTATCGATTGAGGACGATATCGACAACAGCTTGTCAATAGCAGCGTTGCCGTTTCCTGATGCCTTGACATGAGAGATTAGCAAAGACACTTCGATCTTTAAGCCCGTCAGTATCTGCCCCAGGTCGTCATGGATATCACGAGAGATCATGAGGCGCTCCTCCTCTCGTGAGGAGATCATCCGCGATGTCAGCATGTGGAGCTTCCTCTCTATATCCTTGCGATTGAGTATCTCGGTCTTAAGTTGGGTTTCCATCTCCTTACGTTTGGTTATATCACGCGCCACGACAACGACAGTTTTCACCTTGCCCCTGTCATCATATTCAGGGAACAATCGCCAATTAAAAAAACGATTGCCTATGGGACTGTTGAGATCAAATTCAAATTCCTGTGGTTGACCCGTATCAAAGACCTTCCTTGCATATTCCTCACGGCACCTGG
>JADGAE010000025.1 GCA_015232165.1 Nitrospirota bacterium | reverse complement strand
CATTATTTCACACTCAATTATCATGCCTGAAAAAACCTGTGTCATTTCAGTATAAAACACTTTTTATGCTTTAAAGGCATGGATTCCAACTTTCGTTGGAATGACGGTAAGCGTTATGTTGCCATCTCCTGTCATTCCCGTGAAACATGTCCCTGGCTTGAACCATGTCCCTGGCTTGAACAGGGAAGGGAACGGGAATCCATCTCCAAAAACAGCATTAAATGGCTATTTAGAAAAAACAGTAAATAATGCTTCCCTGACGCCACCCCAAATTTATGCACCCGCTTTACCCAGGGTTTTTTAACGGGTAGTCCTGCACAAGTAGTGATATACTGATCGGATTCGAGTTTTTTCGAGTATCAAACTTGCTTGCATACAAGAAAAAAAGGGGCGACTCCGCTCGCACAGCGACGTTACCGCGCCCCCTTCAGAACCCCCTGCAAGGGGAGGGGCGAGCCGCAATCTTGTCGCAGCAGGGGGCGAGCCGCCCCTGGCTCAATTGTCGCACCTGCCCCGGGCACGAAGAAGTCCCCTTGACCCCATTATTCTTAACCCTAATGTTCTAAACATTTATGCTCCGTTCTTTACCTTTAATGCCTATGTAGTTTACTCCGCTGACATAGAACAGTAGCATAAACATAGCACTTTGGTGGGGTCAAGGGGGCTGGCCCCCTTGCAGGGGGTTCTGAAGGGGGGCGGAGCCGCCCCTTTTTTTTCTTGACCGGAGTTAACTCAACAGGCAATTTAATTATATACGAGCCAAGGGAAAGAAGGAGGGCGGCTCCGCCCGCACGGCGGGTGTTGCCGCACCCCCTCCTCAGACCTCCCCTGCAAGGGGAGGGGTGAGGCACCCCGGCCACGAAGAAGTCCCCTTGACCCCATTATATCTTGTTCACAGTGCAATCTTTTTATGTATACCTGAACTATTACCTTAGAACTTTTATATATCTCCCTATTCCCTAATAATTGCTTGCAAACATATATTAACCTATCATATTGCCTCAGTTCATGTCAAGGGCATAAGTTCAGTTCCCAGGGCAATCGCATTAGAAATTATGCTGCATTGATGAAGATATACTGAATGAGATAACATGTACTTAATTATGGGGTCAAGGGGGCCGGCCCCCTTGCAGGGGAGGTCAAGGAGGGGGTGCGGCAACACCCGCCGTGCGGGCGGAGCTGCCCTCCTTTTTTCTTTTCTTACGGCCAAATGCGATTGCCCTGTCAAGTAGGGTGCATAAATTTTGTTACTGTAAATATTTCTGTGATGATAGAGGGTTAAGTTTTATGGGGTCAAGGGGTCAACGAGGGGCGAGCCGCCCCCGGCTCAGTGGGGGACTTCTTCGTGGCCGGGGCAGGTGCGACCTGCTGCGACAAGATTGCGCCTCGCCCCTCACCTTGAAGGGTGGGGGCGGGGATAGCGGATATGCCTCCTATTCATCAAGGTTTACCGCTAAATATAAAGAATATACGTATCCTTTTAAAAAAGCATGGTAAAATGGGGTCAAGGGGACTTCTTCGTGGCCGGGGTGCCTCACCCCTCCCCTTGCGGGGGGTTCTGAAGGGGGCGCGGTAACGTCGCTATGCGAGCGGAGCCGCCCCTTTTTTTCTTGCCTTAAAGTATTAGTTACCATGAAATATAAAGAGGATACGAATATACCTCGCTTTTTATCTTGGCAATTACCTACTGTTGCCGGGGGAAGTTAAGAAAGACTTCGTTGTAAAGCAAGTCCGCCAGGAGCATATAGCCTTCAGTGGTAAGGTGCAGGCCATCGTTTGAATATTGTTGCGCCAGACGCAGGGTACCAGGCTCTGCCGACTTCGTAAACATGTCAACACAAGGTATGCCAATGTCCCTGGCAGTGTCCTGTATCATATCGTTTAAGACCATCCTGGGCCTTATCATGACATCGTAACCCCGGATCGATGGCACGGTAACTGCGATGGGTACAATATTAGCCTCCTGTGCCATCATGTACATCGTGTAGAGGTTCTGCATGACCACGGTTGGCTGCATCCCCCATCCAAGGTCGTTTGAGCCCCCAAGTATGATCACGTAATCGGGCTTGACGGCTATCACATCGCTAGGAAAACGCCTTAACATCTCTTCGGTAAGCTCTCCGCTTATCCCACTAGTGATAAAGTTTAGCCCACCGGAGAGATGTTTGCTTAAAAACTCTGCATACGGTGTCTCCTCATACCAGGGTCTCTCATACGTAGGCGATTGATACCCCACTGTCAGACTGTCGCCAAAGGCCACCACTAACCGCTTTTTATCCATACATGTCCCTCTCTCTCGTGTGTTTTTTTCACTTGCAAGTTGATTTGATACACTTCCTTTTTTTTTATTTGCTTTTATAGTATTGTTTATATTAATATTTAGTGTTTATAAATTACAACCTGTCAATACGGGTTGGACAACAAAAGGACTGAAGGAAATAGAGAGTAATTAATAGTATTGTATAAACAACAAATAAAAAAAGGAGGAATTAGTAATGACTAAAGCAGAACTGATAGACCACATAGCAAAGGATGCAGGCCTTTCAAAATCGGATACGACACGAGCATTCGATGCAACGATTGATTCTATTGTTAATGCGGTAACGGATGGTCAGAAGGTTACATTGGTGGGGTTTGGCACGTTTTCGGTGACACAACGGAAGGCCCGCGAAGGTCGCAACCCAAGGACGGGCGACGTGATAAAAATACCGGAGGCACGGGTGCCGAAGTTTGTGGCAGGAAGGGCATTTAAAGATGCCGTCAATAAAAAATAGCCGGAAATATGCCATAGGGGACTACAAAAGCCAATGTTATCTAAAGCAAAGAATGACCCAAAGAGGGACGGTCCAAAGAGGGACGAGGGATAGCCAAAAGAGGCATGGAATAAACAGATGAGCATAAAGGAGGTTAATCCGGCAGAAGATGACAACTGGAGCTTTATCAGGAAAATCAAGACAGTGAGGGATCAATTATGCTATCTCATAGACTAAGCAATGTGGCAAGGATACTCAGGGTGTGTGCAGGGAGGGTTTTCTTGATCCTCTGTGTGGCAGTGCTGTTTACCTTAAGCGGATGCGCCCAACAGTTCAGAACCCCAATGTTTCAACCTTTTGATTCCAAGGGCTGGGGACCCAATGCCATGGCATACAGCGGCCGTGACTTATTAATCGGCGACAGGGACATGGTCTTTTCTCTAAACAGCATCAAAACGGGCCCCTACTCACCGGTACATGACCTGTTTACCTCCGACGGCAGGGCGATGCTTTCGAGATTCCCTGTGCCCTTACCAAGACTATTCACTATCTGCGGCATGGCATGGGAGGGTGAGTGTTGTGAGGATGGCTTCTTGTGGATTGCCGATTCGCAAAACAAGGAATTAGTAAAACTAAACTTCAATAACAACCAGGTTATAAAGACCATAAGGATGGACGGAAAAGAAATCACCAACAGTTTGACCATTGCCAGGCAGCCTGTAAAGGTGGAATCCCCGCACGGCTTGACCTTTGACGGCCGACATCTATGGTTGGCTGACGCCAAGACGGCCAAGATTTACCAGATATCCACCGAAGATGGCAGTGTTGTGGCGGCGTTTAACTCCCCGGTTAGAAGTCCCTCAGGGCTGGCCTGGGATTGTGAGAGCCTGTGGGTGGTAGGCTATGACACGTGCAGGCACGTTGCGGAGGACTGTCAGCGTCCAAAGCTGGTTAAACTCGACGTAAAGAGCGGCAAGGTGACACATGCCATACACCTCCCTGGTGCAATCACCAGACCTTCCGCCCTGCAATGGATGAAGGGAAACCTGTGGGTTGCCGACTACAATCTCAATCGAATCTTTATTGTTTCTGACGCCTATGAAGCGGATGACGATACCGTCTATGCAATGGACATTACACCGAAGGAACCACCCGTACAGCCTAAACCGGAGGTAATACAACCGATAGAGGAACTGCCTCCGTTGCAATTTAAACCAAATCCGGCAGCGGCAGAACCACCACCGGTAATATCGGAACCGACTCCAATACCGACAAAAGAAACAAAACCAAAGAAACCTAAGAAATCCAAACGCAAACCAGAACCCATACCACAAGACCTGCCGGACAAATAGTCAACCATGAAGCCCCCTCTGAAAAAGAGGGGGGCTCTGGTGGTTTTTACCTCTCCCCTTTATGGGATGGGGTTGGGGGGTGGTTCAGCTAGGTTTATCTTGCGGCTTTTTTCTTTGACTTTTCGGCATACATTAGGCTGTCTGCCTTGGCGATGAGTTCATCGAGTTCCATTGGGTTTTCGTGGGAATATCTGATCACCCCTACGCTGATAGAGAGGTCAAAGGGGGCATCACTTTTATCGTTAAAGGTGTCGATGTTTTCTTGCAGTCGTGCCCGTATGACGCTTTCGTCAATGATATCCATGTCCGGGACAAGCACAATGAACTCATCCCCGCCGGTTCGTCCGATGACGTCGGATTCCCTGAATGTCTCCCTCATTATGTGTGCCACCTCTACAAGGGCCCTGTCACCGGCCTTGTGTCCGTAGTTATCGTTTATCGTCTTCATGCCATCCAGGTCTAAAAAGAAAAGGAGCATGGAGCGTTCATAGCGATTGGCCAACTTGATCTGTTGCGCGGCCAGGGTATAAAATCCGCGCCTGTTGTACAAACCGGTCAGTTCATCCATTATTGACTGAGTGTGGAGCCTCTCCCTAAGCTCAACGCTCTCCGTAATGTCGTTGTAGATACATATGATGCTCGATAGTTCCGTCTGATTGACAGGGTTTACGTTGTGACGTCCCCTGGCATTTAGACTGAGGGTCTTGGTGCTGCCGTCCTTGGCCTTTACGCGCAGTTGCTCGTTTTTTATATCGCCCTTTAAGAGTCTGTTCTTAAAGTCCTCAAAGGCGCCATCGGTGCACACGGGCAATATCTCCTGCCAGTCATTTGCCAGTATAAACTCCTCCTTGTCGTACCCGGTAATGCTCTTGATGTAGTCATTAACTAGCGTTGGTATCCCGCTGACCGACAACTCGACAACAATCACCGGCAGCAGTGTTACAAGTTCCCGGTAATTGGCCTCGGAGCGTTTGAGGGCATCCTCAGCCAGAGAGCGAAGGTAGTAGGCCTCACTCAATGTTACTGCGTTGACAATCGTGGTTCTTATGAGTTCGGCCGACAAGCGGTTCTTGTTAAGGTAATCGCGCACACCCTTTTTCATGGCAGTCACGGCCAGCTCCTCATCCCCCAGACCGGTAAGCAGTACCATGCTGCTGTGTGCCCCGACAGCCTTTACGTGATCAATCAACTCCAGTCCGCTGTGCGCCCCCAATCTGTAGTCTATTAGCAGGACATCGTATCTCTGCCGTTGCAGGGCGGAGACGGCCTCATCAAACTCACCGACACAGTCTACAACGGAGGTCTTGCCGGCCAAACCCTCCAGGATATAATCCTTGATCAGGAGTCTGTCTTCGTCGTCGTCGTCCACTACAAGGATGTTATACCCCTTCGTTGACATACTTTCCCCTGGTAGGTAGTTCTACGGCGTCGAGCCAGTAAGAACCTATGAGTTTTACGGTGTTTAGCAGCTTGGAGAAACTATCCGGCTTTTTTATATATGAGTTTGCCCCCATGCTGTAGCAAAAGTCTATGTCCTCATCCGCCCCGGACGTTGTCATAACGACAACCGGTATGCTCAGTAAAAGCGGATCGGACTTGATCTGCCGCAGGACATCACGGCCATCCACGGCAGGCATGTTCAGGTCAAGGATGATGAGGTCTGGTCTGTGTTCATCAGATATGTATTTCATAACGGCCTCGCCATCCCGCACCCAGATGACCTCATGCGTGATGTCGGTCTCCGCTATGGCCTCCGAAAACAGAAGGTAATCGTCCTCATCGTCTTCCACCAGCAGTATGGTATATGGTCTGTCTTTCATAAAAATAATCCCTTGACTATCCCTTGGGAATCATAATAGCATATTTTTTACTATTAAGGCAACACGGGTGGTATAGCTAAAATGCCTATGTAGTTTACTCCGCTGACATAGAACAGTAGCATAAACATAGCACTTTGGTGGGGTCAAGGGGGCTGGCCCCCTTGCAGGGGGTTCTGAAGGGGGCGCGGTAACGTCGCTGTGCGAGCGGAGCCGCCACTTTTTTTTTCTTGACCGGAGTTAATTCAACAGGCAATATAGATAATTATTTTGTAAGTTCTCAAAAAGTTGAGGTAAGGAATCTTATTCTCACATCTCAATTAACGAAATGTTATTTTAAACGTGTGAGATTTGTGATAATATATTAAGGTAGTTTCACAAAGCAAGAACCGGCTTGCGTGGTAGTTTTTGCATAACAGGGAAACGCGCTACAAACACCCGCTACACACGACACACCTCACTCGCCCCCCACCATGGACACCACCCGGGGAAACAGTCTGTAAACGATGTGGATGAACTATTAAATAATTAATATAATTAATACAAAGAAAGAGAAAAAAAGAAACACTTTCTTTGTATATAGTTCATACACACATCGTCATACACTGTACACAATTACGTTACGTTGTGTGGTTGTTTTAGCAGATAGTTTAGTATCTTACAAGCTTGGCGACAATTTTACCGACAATGCGCAGCAGCTTTTTGTCCTTGCTTGCGATGTGGATGTCATCGTAGTCGGAATTCATTGGCTTTAGCAGTACGGCCAATTCAAGGGACTTTAACCTCCTTATAACCACGTTGTTTCCGTTTTTGGCCAGTACGAAGTCGCCGGTAACCGAAGCCACCGATGGTGAGACGATCACGACATCGCCCGGTCGAAACTCCGGTTCCATTGCGTTATCCACAATTTGCAGTGCAAAGGCATGCGGGTCGGTGGTGTCATATGCCAGCCACTCCTGGGCATAACCATCCTGGAAGATGTCAACCGACTCGTGCCACACTCCGGCATTGGCCCAGGACAGAAGGGGCACCTTTCTTGCCTTCTTTAACCTTGAGCGATTTGCCGTGGGGTCCGAGTAGAAAGACTCCTCAGGTATGTTTAGTGCTTTGGCGATCCGAGCGATATTCTTCTTGCCGAACCCCCGCTTACCCGTCATGTAGGCATTAAGATTTTGGGGCATAACCCCGATCATCTCGGCAAGCTCTCTCTGCTTTATGCCGCGCTGTTCCAATATCCGTACTATCTTGCTACGTACTCTTTCATCTATTACTGAATTCATAACAGTTATTATAATACACACGATATTAGAAATTAAAGTATTCATACAGATTTATTAAAATAAATTATTGCAACACTCAAAAAAACATTTAAAAATGTCGCCACGGTGACATTTTTTTTATCGCGGATAGTTTTAATATAATATAAACATGGAATTTATTTTATAATTAGGTTAGGGAAGGAGGTAGACAGGATGTGGTAGCGTGATGACTATCATAAGTAGGGTGGTGCAGGCCCCCCCGGTAAAAGGGTTAATGAAAGGGTTAAAAAGACAGAAACCAGTATCTAAAAGAATTGGAGGATATTGTATGAGTTATGTCAGAGGATTAATGGATAGTCGAGTGTCGTATGTGTTTGCAGTATTTGGTGTGTTGCTTGCTCTTTTGATGTTGTCGGTTCCGCCGATGTATGCAGAAGAAGCCGTAAATATTAAGCTGACCGTGGAGAAGTCCGGTGACGGCACCGGTATTGTAGGGAGCTCCCCCATGGGGATAAGTTGTGGCTCGATGTGTTCGGCTTCATATGCCAAGGATACGGTGGTGATGTTGATGGCCAAGCCGGGTCAGGGTTCAGTGTTTGGCGGCTGGAGCGGATGTAACTCCGACAGCGATACTCCAGCATCGGGCACCGACGATGACGTTATGCAGTGCAAGGTAAAGATGTCATCGGAGAAAACGGTAACGGCAAAGTTCAACAAGGGAACACCTTCTGCCGGCGCTACACTCGACGTTAAGAAGGAAGGTGACGGTACCGGTATGGTAATGAGCACACCGCCAGGTATAAGTTGTGGCGACACGTGTTCGGCCAACTATCCTCCGGGTACAATCGTGTTATTGGTTGCCCAGCCCGCTGCCGGTTCAACCTTTGGCACCTGGAGTGGCTGTGACCAGGGCACCGATACGTCAAGCAGCGGCAATGAGTTTCCCAAATGTAAGGTGATTATGCCGGCATCATCGGATAACACCACGGCTAACAAGACGGTAACGGTAAAGTTTAACAAGGGAACATCCGGAGGCATTACGCTAACCGTGCGTAAGGCCGGCAGTGGCAAGGGCACCGTAGAGAGTACCCCCACGGGTATAAGTTGTGGTTCAACGTGTGTCGCCCCCTATGCCAAGGACACGGTTGTAACCTTAAAGGCCACGGCAGATGCCGCTTCTACGTTTGGTGGCTGGTCGGGCTGCGATCAGGCAAGCGATAACTCAACAGGCAGTGACTGTAAGGTAACAATGGCCGCCGGCAAGATGGTGACAGCCACCTTTACGGGAAGCGGCCCCGTAATGCCCAAGGTGATCCACGACTATAATGGCGACGGCATGAGCGATATCCTGTGGCATAACCAAAAGACCGGCATGGTTGCCATATGGCTGATGGACAGTGACAACGTAACAAGCCACGGCTCACCCGGCACGGTGCCGCGCAGTTGGCAGATAGACGGAGCCGGGGACTTTGACGGCGACGGCAAGACCGACATTATCTGGAGAAACACCAAAGACGGTTCGTTGCACATCTGGTTTATGGATGGCTTGACGATGGCCGGCCGTGCACCCGTAAAGTTCAGCAACTCAGACATGAAGATACACAAGAAGGATTGGTATCTCGTGGCAGTAGGCGACTTCAATGGTGATGGCAAGACCGATATGCTCTTCAGGCAAAAAGGCAATGGTAACAACCAACATGGCAAAAACAATGGTAACGAGCAAAAGGGCAATGGTAAGATGGCGCTCTGGCTTATGAATGGCGCTGATGTTGTAGATGCCAAGGTACTTGACGGTAGCCCGGGCAGGGATTGGGTAGTAGCCGGTGTGGGCGATTTTGACGGCGACGGCAGAGACGACATCATCTTCAGACATGAGGGTATTGGAAAGCTGGCCATATGGCTGATGGATGGCACTACGGCAAGGGCCTCAATGGTGCAACTACCGTTGAAGGACCCACAGTGGCGTATAGCAAGGGTAGGCGATTTTGACGGCGACGGCAAGGCCGACATCCTCTACAAGAACGTACGAACCGGCGATGTGGCCATCTGGTTTATGGATGGTACTACGGTAAAGGATGCCAAGATTGTTGCCACCGTGGCAGATGATAGTTGGCATATAGTCAGGGTTGGCGATTACAACGGTGATGGCAAGCTGGACATCCTGTGGCAGAACGACACGACGGGTCTGCTCTACATGTGGTTCATGGACGGCGCGACGATCAAGAGTCATGCCTCTTTGGGTGCAGTTGATGATCCTGACTGGTTTGTCATTGGCACGGGAAGGGTGCAGGTAACACCGGCAAACACGACACTTACAGCGCCGGCAGTTAACGATACCACCACGTTTACTGTCGATGGCGGTGAGGCACCATACACGACCAAGGTCAGCAATCCGGCCCTGATCAGTGCGGCCATTGATGCCGACGGCGTGCTCACGGTTACGGTACTCAAGGCCGTCACAGCCGAGGTACGGGCAGTCATAACCGTACTGGATGCCAACAACGAAACGGCGTGGGCCTTTGTAACACTAAAACCATAGCAAATCCAGGGGAAAAGAGAAGAGGGGGGCGGTTTGTGGCCGGGGTGCCCCACCCCCTCCGCCCCCCTTGACCCCTTATATGCATTTTTATTACCACTTGTTGTCCACCAAAAATTTATGCACCCCAGTAAACAGTAAAAATTATGCTTGACTTTTTCTTTCGATATAAGTTAGGATGCTAAAGTTTATTTTTAATACCCTGTGATTAATAAATTAGGAGAAAGAGTATGGGTGAAGAAGACAAAAATGGGCATGTAACGATAGCCCATATCTCTGATTTGCATTTTACCAAAGATAACATAAAAGATCGAGTTATGAAACACTTATAGGTGGCTTGAAAGGCGACTTAAACAAATGCCACCCTGACGTCATCGTGGTAACCGGGGATATCTTTGAAAAGGAACATATAGACGAAGAATGCCATAAAGATATATTGCAGAGGCTGAAGAAACTTTCAGATGCTGCAAAACGCAAGGACAGTGACCCTGTAGTCCCCGTATTTGTAGTTCCTGGCAATCATGATTTAAGATGGCAGGGTTTGTTCTGTGAAGAGCCAAAAATTGAAAAACTACTTAACGATCTGTTCTCCAAGTTATTTCCAAAGGTGTTTCCGTTATTTTCAAAGATAGTTCCTGAAGTAATACCTAATTTAACAATTAAACTATTTGTTTATTTCATTACCAAGTTACTTCCTAAACAGCTTCCCAGACAACTTCGCAAAAAAAAGATCGAGCTACTTATAAAACCAATCATCGAATACATCAAACATAGCGAAAAATCCCATGAGAGATTTGCCGAAAGAAATGCCAAAGAAGAAGCAATTAAAACATTTGAGAAGGTTTTTGAACAGGAGATAGACGGTTTTAAAGTTAATATTGAAACCGCTATCTTAAAAACACATGATATGCTTATTGCTTGCTTTAACTCTAACAGAGAGCATAAAGACTATGATTTTGCAAAAGGATTCGTATCGAGAGAGGATTTTAATAAATTTAATGATTATATAAGCACGGAAATACCTGACAAAGAAGAACGGTTAAAGTACAAAAAGATAGCATTATTGCATCACCATCCCATGCCGCTTTATATTTCTGAAACAGAGGTTAATATTACAGAGTCATATGAATCTAGTTTTCTTATTCTTTCAGATAGCGCTACTTTTATGCGCAGAATGTTGGGAAATAACGTAATTCTTATCCTGCATGGTCATAAACATTTCAGTGGTTTCTCAAAGGCGTCTTTTCCGGTTGAGCCTTCTTTTAAAATACGGAGAACAATAGGAGTTATCTCAGTTGCTTCCGTAAATCCGACGGAGAAGAGTTTGTCGTATAATCTTATAAGATACTATGATAGTGGCCGAGTAACCTTGGATATTCGAGAATCTATCGGCTCAAATAGCTTTGTTAGCAAACATGGCAGCGTAGACATTTTTACTTACGAAGAGGCCCGTCAAAACGCATTTATAGAGAGTCTGGATGTCTTTGATACAATCACGGAAAAAGCAACGCATTTTTTTACAATTACACCGGAGGGAGATTATAGGGCAAGAAACGAATATAAAGGGCTTAAAACGTTGAAAGACAGATGTACTAAAATACAGGGCGAATCAATAAATATGAAAAATAAACGTTTATACGGAACACACACAATTCCTAAAAAAGATAAAGGCAAGGTTAAATGGGAACCGATAGGAGACCCTATAGAATACCGTGACATCTATAAAAAGCAGAAATGGAATATTATATTTACTCCTCCATTAACTAAAGATGCCTCCATAGAATATACATATATTCAAACAGAACCAAATGCGTTTTCCCTTAACAAGGAAGAAAAGAAATGGGACCTTATCGTTCGAGGAATTAATAGGGAAGATATACAAAATGAAGACCTTAAAGAATCCGTTTTAATAAAGACGGATAATCAAGCTTATCGAAACTTGCTATTACACGTAAAATTTCCCGAAGGTTTCAGACCGTTACATCCCAAGGTTGTTGTTGAAAGAGAAATTAATGAAAAAACATATATGCTCAACGATGAGGAAGAAAGATATTGCAAGGGAAGGTTCTATTATTCCGAGGAGTCCAATACTGCTACCTTGTTTGTTGATAATACGTTATACCAAGTTGCAATCAAACGGTATAAAAATCTGCTCATTCAATATTGTTTAGCCATCAAGTTCTAAGCAGGTTGATATCTCATCTTCTGAACGCAACTTGGTATTAATTAAGCATACATACGGTATAGAATGGGAGTTACCTGATGAAGAAACTTACGATCATATAAAACCATATAAATTGGATATAGCAAGGAACATACGAGAAAGGCTTCTAAATCTTAGAAATAAAGATAATGATAGCGATAATTTAATAGGAAAAATTGTTGACTTGCTGGCTAAATTAAAATCAGATATCTTGAAGTATTTGGAAACTATCGAAGGAATGCGACCTGTATCATTTAAACATCAAGATGAATTTGAGTTGAACATACTTGTCTTTGATAAAGAATTATGTAGATACCAGTATGTAATCAAATATTGCCAGAGTAGTATCAAGAATATTGAGAATGAAGATAATATTATTCATGGCAATCCTGTTGCAGGAAGTGCAGCTAAATGCAAAAGCCCTGCATGGATGTTTTCTTCCAATTCCCCAATAAGTGACAAGAACATTGTCAAGCGACAGTGCGATACTCCTATGGGCAAGTACTTCTATGCGATAGTTGCGGTCCCTTTGTTTTTCCCTGTTGACTCTGATAATCTTATATGTATTGTAAAACTGGCAAGTTGTTCGAGTAACGCACGGCTCCGTTATCTGGATGATCGTAGAGATAAATGCAAGGAAAAGAAAATGAAAATCTTGCAAGAATTGTTTCACGGTGATTTCCTTAAAGGACTATGCAAGATAACCACTGATTGTACAGATAAAGGTGACAGTTGTTTCAGTTGCTTTTACAGCAAACAGTCTTCGCCCTGCGAGGAGCATTCTGCATGAATCTAAGGGTGCATAAATTTTTGGTGGACAACAAGTGGTAATAAAAATGCATATAAAGGGGTCAAGGGGGCTGGCCCCCTTGCAGGGGGTTCTGAAGGGGGGCGGAGCCGCCCCTTTCTTTCCCAAAGGCACCCACCACTTTCTTATGCACCCTATCTTCTTTATATTTCATGGTAACTATGATTTTACGCTTCCTGGATTCCTGGTCAAGCCAGGAATGACA
>JADGAE010000024.1 GCA_015232165.1 Nitrospirota bacterium | reverse complement strand
ATGTCTGAACCACGATTTGAAGGATTAAGGGATTATCAGGATTATGTTAAGAAAACTTCGTGCTCTTTTTTCCTGTAAATCCTTTAATCTGTGTAATCCTGGTTCAGACAGTCCCTATGTTTCCTTAAGTCAACAGCATTACCCCTCACCCCCCTTGTACGGGTGTAAGCAAGCACTTGATTAAGGGATCATCACTGTCGCCGTGGTTTGGCGCTAGGTAATACAACCTCTATTGTTGTACCAGACTCCTCTGAGGTCTGCATAGAGATGCTACCGTTTTGGGCCTCGGCAATCAGACGCGCCGAATACGTACCCAGCCCCGTGCCTCCTTGCTTACCCATCGTCACAAACTTGTCGAAAAACTTGTCACGAATCTGTTCCGGGACCACTCCGGCATTCTTTATCGTAAACTTGACGTCCTCACTATCCAGCACGGTGACTAACACCGTACCTCCGGCAGGTGCAGCCTCGGCGGCGTTCTTTAGGAGATTGTGGAGCATAGAGTAACACAACAGCTCGTCTCCCAGAGCTGATGTGTCTTCGAAACACTGGAGCTTTGTCTTTACCATGACGTTTTTAGTCGCAAATCCAAGGATTATCTCCCCGGCAACCTTATCGATCAAGCGTAGGATATTCACCGGTTTGGCGTTTAACTCAAATTTGCCGGTCTCTATCTTGTAGAGGTCGGTGGAGAGGTTTACCATGTTGAGCAGGGTGTAAGACAGGTCCTCGATTGTCTTAACTTGCTCAGAAGTGATGTTTTTATCCTTGCCGGCGGACTCTATTATCCCGATAATAGCCGCAAGCGGACTCTTCATGTCGTGGCGCACTATATGCTCTACATCGTCACGGAGCCTTGCGTTGTCCATCATAGTGTCTATGGTGCTCTTAAGCTCCTCGTAACCACGATGATAACGCAAAAAGTTGCGCACCCTTGCAACCAACACGGCAGGCTTTATGGGTTTAGTGACGTAGTCAACAGCTCCAGCCTCCAAGCCCCTGACAATGTCTTTGGAATCATCCAGAGATGTAAAAAATATAACAGGGATGTCGGAGGTATCTTCGTTTGTCTTCATCTGTCTTATGACCTCAAAACCATCCATATCCGGCATCATAATATCCAGCAGCACCAGATCGGGCTTATCCTTGGATTGACATATCTTAAGTGCCCGCTCACCATTTGGAGCGACCTTTACGCGGTAGTCGTTCTCCAGCAGATTGGACAACACCGTCAGGTTATCCGGTGCATCGTCTACGGCAAGGATTGTGAGAATCCTGTCTTTTTGGGCTATCTCCGGGGGTGAGCTTACGGTATCCTGCGGACGGTTTGTCTCCGTCTGTGGTCGTTTAGCGACAGGAGTGGACTGTCTGACGTTCTTGCGCTGAAGCGTTCGCCGAATACGCTCCGAAAGAATACCGCTCGTGAAAGGTTTCAGTATGAAGTCGCTGACTCCGGCTGATATAGCCTTTTCTATCTGCAGACGCTCCACCTCTGCCGTAATCATGATAAAGGGAGTGAATTGGTGTTGCTTGTCCTGACGCACCCATTGGAGCAATTCCAGACCGCTCATTTGCGGCATGTTCCAGTCGGAGAGGATTATATTTACGGGGTGATTCTTTAGCGTCCTTATGGCCTCCTCCCCGTTTTGAGCCGTCATAATATTAGTAAAACCAAGCGCCTTCAGGTTACTCGAAAGAACACTGCGCATTTGGATGTAATCGTCTACAACCAGAAAAAGCGGTTGAGTACTCATATTCCTCCTTCACCAGACATCCGTTCCGTCTTGTCGGTCTGGTTGATTTCATTGTTTTTTTTTAACGAGCTGGTGTTCACCAGCCAGCCAAGGATGGCCTCCTCTCCCTCATACCTGATCCTCATATAAGTGACCAGCAAATCCATAACACCATACTTTGCCGAGTACATTTGCAGCCGGTAATCACGGACAATGCCGTCACGCTCTAATATCCGTACAAGCATGGCCCTGTCATCCGGGTTTACATATGCCTTAAACGCCGTCTCTCCCGGTGTCAGGTTTGTCCACTGTGTAAAGATGTGGTTACAATATCTCAGTACACCGCCTGTGGAGATACCAATGCCAATGGGACTGCTCTGAAATATTTCCTGAAAATTCCGGTTTCTTGTCTCAATTTCCTGTTTTGAGCGCATCAGGGCCTCAGCCGTCTGCTTCTGTTGGGTTATGTCCCTTACTGTTGCCTGAAGAAATACGGAATCGCCCAGTTCCACCCTCGTTAAAATGACGGTTGCCGGAAACTCCTTGCCGTCGATTGTCTTGTGTGTCCACTCAAAGGAGCTATATCCTTGTTCCATAGCCATTGAGATTACCTGTTGAGCCATTACCGATGAGGGCTGTCCATCCGCTTGATATTCCGGTGAAATGTCCCACGGTCCCAACCTGGTAAACTCCTCCTCCGAGGACACCCTAAAGAGATTCAACGTGGCAGGATTTGCCGACGTAAACATCCACTGCGGTGGGGCCAGCGTCATAATGGCATCCTGTGTATATTCAAAGAGTGCCCGATACTGTTCCTTTTGCTTGCGGGTTACTTCCATAAGGTGTTGGGTGTGAAGGTTGCGCACGATAATGACCAGGTTCATTGCTATTACGGGCATAAGCTCATCCATCATGGTTTGATAATCATTCACAAACGGACTCACCCCTGCCAGCTCGATGACACCAAGGACGTTATCCGTATGTATCACGGGCTGCAGGGTGACACACACGGGCCTGAGTTTGCCAACTCCACAGGTAATATGCAGATAGTCTTCCGTGGGGGCGTTGATGTTTATTGGCAGCTTATCCCGGGCACATTGCCCGACCAATCCCTGTCCTAGGGCAAAGTGGCTGCCCTGGTTGTCATACTCACCCCCATATCCCCCTGCCGCACTAAGAATACCCTCATCTCTGTCCAGGACGTAAAGAGTTCCATAGCCGGCCTTGATCAAGGGGACAATATGATTCATGAGTCTCTGTGAAAACTCCTGCATCGACAGAGAGGTCTGAAGGTCGGTAGAGAGACTCGCAATATGGGACTTTAAAAGGGAGTTAAACTCAATGCGACTGGTATAGTCTTTCAGTTCCCTTTCGGCTCGTTCACGTTGTAACACAGCCTGTCGCAAACGCCGGTTCCACTGTATGAAGAAACCAATAACACCAAGTAAGCCCACAACAACCGGTACGACCTTCACCCAATCAACACCGGCTTGGTACTTAACAACTATCCAGCGACTCTTGATCTGGCGCTTTTCCTGTTCGGTCATACTCGCAAGGGCCTTGTCCAGGGCAGAGACAAGCAGGGGCCAGTCTTTTCTAACGCCTATGGCCAGGTCATGGATGTATGGGGTTGAGGCTGCGATCTTCAGGTTGGTCAGCCCGATCTTGTCTATATTGTAGGCCACCGTGCCGAGGTTGTCGATGAAGGCGTCAAATTTGCCTGCGGATAGCTCTTGCAATGCGGTCGCTATGTCGGGCAGTTGTACCAGGGATAGATCCGGATGTTCTTTCTTGAGGCGTGCCTCTATTACCAGGCCTTTAACTACGCCTACCTTAAGACCATTGAGGTCATCAATCCCGTGGATATTTCGTTCCTTTAGGGTGACGATCACGGATGGATTGGTGGTGTAGACCTTGGTGAAGAGCAGAAACTTTCGTCGCTCCTCCGTAGGGGTTATCTTTGGGATAGCGTCAATTTCGCCGGTCTTTGACTTTTCCAGCGCCTGCGTCCACTTCACGTCCTTTTGAACAACAATGGTAACTCCAATGCGTTTGGCCAGTTCCATGATAAAATCGGCGCTCATTCCCACGTAACGCCCCTGTTCGTCTATATATTCAAAGGGTGGTCTGTTAGCGTCCACACCCAGGCGTAACTGCTTTCCTGATAGGAATTTCCTCTCCTCATCGGTCAATTCAATCCTGACGCTGCCGTCATTAGGCATGGCAGAGACTGTCTGTTCCAGAGGAAGCCCGCAAGCAAATACCAGCAGCACAACTAAAAAGGCACGAAGATTACGCATCGATATCTCCATCATGTCTTACATTCTCTTGTTGACAATTCTACCGTTTCATTATACACCATTACCCGTATCGGGGACAACTTGACTTTTACTCCTCTGATGTTACATAATCAGTGTTTTAAAAGGAGGTAATTTTATGAAAAAAGAAAGTGTATTAGTTACCGGAGGGGCTGGGTATTTGGGTTCTACGCTGGTACCGGTGCTGTTAAACAACGGTTTTAGGGTGACCGCCTTAGACTCGCTGATGTTTAACCAGAGCGCCCTCCTTGATTGTTGTGCCAATCCGGATTTTGATTTCATCAAGGGTGATATCTGTAACGAACAACTGATGTCGTCCCTTGTTCCAAAGTTTGACATCATCATTCCCTTGGCCGCCATAGTCGGCGCACCGGCATGTAAGATAAACCCAACACTGACAAAGTTGGTCAACCACGATGCCCAGATGACGCTGATCAAGGGGCTGTCCAACGCACAGAAGGCCATCTTTCCTACCACCAACAGCGGCTACGGGATCGGTGAAAAGGACAGCATGTGTACGGAGGAGTCTCCACTGAGGCCGATATCGGAGTATGCCGTGGAAAAGGTCGAGATCGAAAAGGCCTTCCTCGACAGAGGCAACTCGGTCACCCTGCGTCTGGCAACCGTCTTTGGGATGAGCCCGCGTATGAGGATGGACCTCCTGGTCAATGATTTCACCTACCGTGCCTACAAGGACAACTTTATTGTCCTGTTTGAGGAACACTTCAGGCGCAACTACATCCACGTCCGTGACGTGGCCAAGGCATTCGTCTTTACCATAAACAACTATGACAAGATGAAGGGACAACCCTTTAACGTCGGCCTGTCCTCGGCAAACATGACCAAACGTCAGCTCTGCGAAAAGATCAAGGAGTACGTGCCGACGTTCTATATCCACTCCGCACCGGTTGGCAAGGACCCCGACCAGAGGGACTACCTCGTCAGCAATGAAAAGATAGAGTCCATGGGGTGGCGCCCTGACCACTGCCTCGATGACGGCATAAAGGAACTGCTCAAGGGATACAAGATACTAAGACCCAACCAGTTTGCCAACGTATAGTACAAAGGGAGGACAGGGGATGTTATTATGGTAATATCGCGCACACCGCACAGGATATCGTTTTTTGGTGGCGGCACCGACTACCCGGACTATTACCTAAAGCACGGGGGCAAGGTCCTGGGCGTAGCCGTAGACAAGTACTGCTACCTGAGCGTCAGGAGACTGCCACCGTTTTTTGACTTCACGCACAGGATAGTCTATTCACGGATGGAAAACGTCCAGGATGTCAACGATATACAGCACCCCTCCGTGAGGGAGACGTTCAAGTACCTCAACGTTGCCCACGGGGTCTCCGTACATCATGATGGCGACATCCCGGCACGCAGCGGCATGGGGTCGAGTTCGTCATTCACAGTGGGGCTTCTGAACTCCATGTATGCCCTTGATGGGCAGGTAACATCAAAGGACGAGCTGGTAAAAGAAGCCATACACGTAGAGCAGAACCTGATCAAGGAAAACGTCGGTTCACAGGACCAGACCTTTGCCGCATACGGGGGGATGAACGTGATCAACTTCTTGCAGAGTGGCGAGATCGTTGTGGAACCCGTAATAATGAAACCGGAGAGACTGCATAACTTCAGGGAGAGGTTTTTGTTGTTCTTCACGGGGCTTTCCAGATATGCCTCCGAGGTGGCCGGGGACAAGATAAAGAACATCCCCCAAAACTATGACAACCTGGCACAGATGAAGGAGATGGTCGATTACGCCTACAGGATACTCACTACCCCCAGCAGGGACCTCAGGGAGTTTGGGGAGCTCTTAAATGAGACGTGGAAGTTGAAAAAGACACTGTCAACAAAGATTACTAAACCCGAAATAGACGAAATGTACGATACGGCCATCAAAAACGGTGCCATAGGCGGTAAGCTCCTGGGGGCAGGAGGGGGAGGTTTCATGGTGTTTTACGCCGAACCAAGGGACCACTTTAAGATAAAAAGGGCGCTTGACAAGTTCCTGCACGTACCGTTTAACTTCGACTTTGACGGCTCAAAGATCGTCGTATATCAACCAGACAGGATGTGAAAATGAAATACTCGTTAACCTCCTCAACCTTTGGTATGCAGGAGAAACAGGCAATGGTTTCAGTGATAGAGAGCGACATGTTTACGATGGGCAGGCATGTCAGGGATTTTGAGGAGCAATTTGCGTCATACATGGGCATGAAACATGCCGTTATGGTCAACTCCGGTTCCTCGGCAAACGTCATAGCGGTGGCAGCGTTGTTCTTCAGGGGCAAGGACCCGCTCAAGCGCGGGGATGAGGTCATAGTGCCCTGCATCTCCTGGGCAACGACGTACTATCCGCTGCATCAGTACGGTCTGAAACTCAGATTTGCTGACGTAGACCTCCATACCCTCAACTACGACATCGACGAGCTGAGAAAGGCCATTACGCCACGGACAAAGATGGTCGTGGCCGTCAGCATCCTGGGTAACCCCTGTGACTTTACCGCCATCCGTGAGATATGCACCCAACACGGCGTCATACTCTTTGAGGACAACTGTGAATCACTCGGTGCTACCCATAAGGGCAAGTACACCGGAACATTTGGACTACTCAACACCTTCAGCACGTTCTTCTCCCACCACATATCAACGATGGAGGGCGGTCTGGTCCTCACGGATGACCACGAGCTGTACTGCCTGTGCAGGTCGCTTAGAAATCACGGCTGGACGAGGGACCAAGACCCCGGCAGCGTCATCTTCAATCGCCGTGACGACGATTTTTACGAGGCCTACCGCTTTATCCTCCCCGGCTACAACGTCCGTCCGACGGAGCTGCAGGGGGCCGTGGGCAAGGAGCAGTTGAAGAAACTCCAGGGGTTCATAAATACACGGATTGCAAATGCCGCCCACTTCACGGGTCTGTTTAAGGATGACGAGCGGTTTATCATCCAGAGGCCGGTGGGGCCGGATTCCGTCAGTTCATCGTTTTGCTTTACGATGATCGTCAATCCCAAGTCGGGGGTAGACAGGGCTCGCGTCCTGCAGAGGCTCAGGGAGGCCGAAATCGAACACAGGATAATAACTGGCGGGAATTTTCTACGTCATGACGTCATCAAGTACTTTGATTACGAGGTGACAAAGTCATCCAATGCCGATATCGCACACGACTATGGATTTTTTGTAGGCAACCACCCCATCGACATACGGGCCGAGATAGATTACCTGCACAAAACCTTAAAGGACGTATGAGCAGGATTAAGGGGTCAAGGGGGCTTCTTCGTGCCCGGGGCGGCTCGCCCCCCCTTGCAGGGGAGGTCAAGGAGAGGGCGGAGGGGGTGGGGCACCCCAGCCACAAAACGCCCTCCTTCTTTCTTTTACCGCGAAATATAAAGAAGATACGGAAATTCTAAGGAGACTATAATTATGACGAAAGATAGTCGGATATACGTGGCCGGTCACAGGGGGCTGTTGGGAATGGCGCTACTTAAGAGGCTTGCCCAACACGGATTCACCAACGTGATAACCAGGACGCGAGTGGAGTTGAACCTTAGTGAGAAGACGGAGGTGGAGGCGTTTTTTAGTGCCCACAGGCCGGAGTATGTCTTTCTGGCCGCGGGCAAGACCGGCGGCATTATGGCAAACAAGACCTGGCCGGCGGACTTCCTCCACGCAAATATATCTATCCAGGACAATGTTTTTGAGGCCGCACAGCGTCACGATGCCAGACATGTCATCTTCTATGGCTCCTCCTGCATCTATCCCAAGCACTCCCCGCAGCCCATCCGTGAGGGCTATCTCTTCGCCGGGGAGATCGAACAGACCAGCGAGGCCTATGCCGCGGCCAAGATAGCCGGTGTCATAGCGTGTAAGGCCTACAACACGCAGTACAACACCAGGCGGTTTATCGCCCTGCTGCCCAACTCAATGTTTGGCCCCTACGACAACTTCGACCTCACCAGCTCGCACGTCCTCTCCGCCCTGATCCGCAAGCTCCATGACGCCGCACGCAGAGGGGACAAGCAGATAGAGCTTTGGGGCAGCGGCAACCCGCGTCGGGAGTTCGTCTACAGCGAGGATGTGGCGGAGGCCTCGATCTTTGCAATGCACAACGCCGAGCGTCTTGACAACGTCCACTACAACGTCGGTACGGGCAAGGATTACTCGATCAAGGAGTTGGCCGGGTTGATCGCCTCCGTAGTCGGATACAACGGTGAGATCGTTTGGGATACGTCCAAGCCGGATGGGACGATGCAGAAGCTCCTGGACGGCAGCGCGATGTTGTCCCTGGGCTGGCAGTCGTCCTTTTCGCTGCAGGAGGGATTGCGACTGACATATGACTGGTTCAAGGACAATTACGGGGGCGGGTAGGAGAGGGATGGAAGGTTGCGAGCTGGGTGTTGACATAGGGGGTGGGAAGTGTGGTTAAATAGATCAATAATGGAGGTATGCTAAATGGTTGATGAGGTACGGATAGTAAATACAGAAGGGGATCCTCATAACGTAAAAATAGTGCCACAGGAGAATCGCTTCAGAATAGAAGTAATAGATAAAGATGGCTGGTCTTATTGGCGTGAAAAACTTATTGTTCCATTTATTATTGCTGTAACTACGTTGTTTTTTGCAAATATATTAGCCGATAAGACAATGGAAACAATGATTCAGTCAGGCTTATCGCTCGCAAATAAAAAAATAGAGACCGAGGCTTATTTAAAGTTCAACGAGTTATTAGATAAATCAGATATTTGCAAACCGGAAAATATTACTTCAATGATGTTCTTGACTAATGTCACTAGTGATATTCATAAAGGGTTTATGATGTACCATATTAATCAAAGAAGGCTTAGCCGTGAGTGTTTAAATGATATTATAAAATTTGAAGTTAAATACGAAGAGTTAAAAAAAGATTCAAAAAGTAAGGATTTGGCAGATATTTATATGAAATTAGGTGAAAACCTATTTAGTAAGACATATTATTTTCATGCTTTTGAGATTTATGAAGAAGTAAAAAAACTAACTTCAGAAAAGAAAGAAGAAATAGCAAGTAAATTGTCTGATATTAAAAAAGCACTTGTAATATTTTCAAGTGAAAAACCAACAGAGACAGTAGATTCTGGATGTAATCTTCCCTCATCTCAAACTATAGCATTAAATAACGCTAAGACTGAGATAAATTGGAAATGGTATAATATAGACAGCGATAGTTTGTGTAAGTGGGACATTAGATCGTTTCCTACATACATGTTGAAACCATCTTTAACAACATACTCTCTTGTTATTAACTTAAAGGGAAATTATATGGGCAAATTGCCGGAAGTGGCATTATTTGACTTTGAAAATAATCAAGATATAATAAAAAGGATAAAAATTAAACATTTCATAGAGAAAAACGTAGTTAAAATACCTATTAAGGCGTTTTTTGATGATATGCCGGATTTTTACCCTGATGATCCTATTAAATATATAGGATTAAGATTTTATATGGGAGGAGATTCTTCTTTGAGCAGTGGTGAGTTGTCTATTTCTTGCATTGCTATCAAGTCAGATAAAGAGTTAGACAAAGTAGAAGGGGGATGTTAGATTGGGTTGTGCAAATAAAAACATATGTTAAACATAATAGAAGAAGGTAATGGTTAAAAGGAATATAGAAATAGCAGGTCAGAAAGTATGTATGTTATAGAGGCGTACTACGTTTGATTTATTTTTGTGGTTTGCTATTGCTTATTTTTTTAATGTTACATGATTATAGTAAACACGCTTCAAAGCGAGTTTATGATATACAATAAAAAAATTTAACCAAACAAGTCACATAGGAGGTAAAGAAATGAATAAAAAGTTAGTGATAGTCAAATTGATTATAGCAATGATATGCGTGTTTGCCGTGTCAACAATAGCCTTAGCTGAAGATATTGTAATATTTTCAGTGGAACAAAGCAAAAGGCCTGTTATCGCATACTCTAAATGTAACCTTCCTTCCTCGAAGCAATTCGTGAGGGTAAGCGAAAGGTCTGGAATCAACTGGAAATGGGAATATAAAAACAATGACTGGTGCGGTTGGGGAATTCAGGATATTCCTCTTAAAGCTAAAAATGTGAAAGAATATTTAACAAAAGGTTTTCTCGTTATCAAATTTACAGGAGAACACACAGGTAGAGCACCAGAGGTAGCGTTTAGGGATAAAGATAATAATCAATCAAGCTTAATTAATTTCGAGGGGTATGTTACAGAGGAAAAAGAAGATAAACTTAGAACAGTTAAAATACCTCTGAAGAGTTTTTTTGGTAATGACCCGAATTTTTATCCTGCCGAGCCTACTAAGATTTTTGAATTGAAATTTGATGCAGAAGTTAATTCTGCTAGCGGTAGATTGAAAATTTCTTATATTGCTATAGCTATAGATGACGAGAAAAAGGACGAGAAAAAGGACAAGAAGATGGACGAGAATAGGGAGGAAAAGAAAGAAGAAAGGAAGAATGCACCTAAGTAATTATTTTTCAGTATGGTTTATTATGTAAAAAAAACGATGGTATCGCCCTGCTGCCCAACTCGATGTTTGGCCCCTACGACAACTTCGACCTCACCAGTTCGCACGTCCTCTCCGCCCTAATCCGCAAGCTCCATGAAGCCGCACGCAGAGGGGACAGGCAGATAGAGCTTTGGGGCAGCGGCAACCCGCGTCGGGAGTTCGTCTACAGCGAGGATGTGGCGGAGGCCTCGATCTTTGCAATGCACAACGCCGAGCGTCTTGACAACGTCCACTACAACGTCGGTACGGGCAAGGATTACTCGATCAAGGAGTTGGCCGGGTTGATCGCCTCCGTAACTTTTTGAGAACTTACGTTGTTTTCTGTCCCGCTCCCCTATCATAACATTGATCTTAAAAATATTTCAACTGCCTGGGATAACCGGTAATCCACAACGCCTCATCAGGCAATACCGCCCTGAGAAACGATGACAGGTAAAGGATTACACCTTGACTATCCATAGATAACATGCTTATAATAAAAGTACTAAGTTAAACTTATTAACTATGAAGGATAACCAAAATGGATGAATTAAGCATCGTTGGTGTAGGCATGCAGCGAAGTAGGAATGACCATATACTCAATATGGGACATATGTGGTTCCGTTGGTATGATGAGGATGAAGGCAGGTTCCAGTACAAGGGATATTACCCTGTCATGGAGGATTTGCCGGATACGCATCCTTCTGAATTGAGAGAGCATCTCTGTGTTGAAGTAGTGCGTGGTTGTTATATGGACGACTGCATTGGAGACAAAAATAAAGAGGCAAGGCACTTCCTTAGGCTTTGTCAACAATGAGACATCCGCCCAAGCTTGGGTTGACCGGGTGAACGATATCTATAGAAAAGAACCCGAAGATAAAACAGAGAGTTCTGTACAATCATGTATATGGGCATGTGCAGAGGCAATGGCCGCTAGTGCTTATTGAAAATTGCCAATTATGTGCAGGCATTTATGAGACTGCTTTGGAGGACTGATAATTGGAAAACGAAGATATTAAGATACAGGAATTTCTGACACAAATAGGCAAGATCGTCTCACGCCTGAAGGCGCTCAGGATAGACCAGTTCAAAAACAGGATATCCAACTTGCAGAGCAATATAGACAACTTTGCCGTACACAAGGTAAAGAGTGGTCTTGTCGGCATCACCAGTTCCGGTAAGTCCTCCGTCTTAAACGTGATCCTGGGCACGGGGAGCAAGATACTCAAGGAACAGAGCAAGGCCACAACCAACATGCTCGTCTTCTGCTCCAAATCCAGGGAGCCTGAGATGGAGATCATGTTTGAGGACGGCAACTCGTTAAAGAAAAAGGGCAGGGAGGCTTTTGACAAGTCCATCTGGAAATATACCTCCGAAGACGAAAACCCCGGCAACAAGTTTGGCGTAAAGTATCTCAAGCTGGGTCTGCCCACGTTCATGATGGATGACAACATAGAGCTGGCCGATACGCCGGGTCTTGACGCCTACGGTCTCAAGGAACACGAGGACCTGACCCTGCGTGAGTTCCTGCCCCAGGCCGACCTCATCATCTACCTGTCGTCGATCAGGAGCCCGATGAAGGAGGCCGACCGCAAGATACTCAACAAGATAATGGATGCCGACCAGAAGATCGTCTTTGTCCAGACCTGCAAGGGTGCCGTTGTTGAGGGAGACCTCTCCAGGGACGGTGTTGAATCGATCGATAAACTCCTGGAAAAGTACAAGGCGGAGTTTGAAAAACTCATAAGCCCCTATTCACGCCTCAAGGACGCCCCCATTGTCCAGGTTGAGACCACGATGGCAAGCAGGTATTTTAAGGACAACAACAAGGCCGCATGGGAGCAGTCGGGGTTTGAAGAGCTGGTGCTCGTTATCAGGAGCGTGGCCAAACAGTTGCAGTTTGAGTACACCCTGAAGAACCTCAAAAAGGTTGTTGACGAGGTAAACTCACTCATAACCCTTCTGTTAAGCGCGATCAAGGAGGAGGCCGGCAAAAAACACAGCATAGACGAACAGGCCGAAAAACTGGACAAACTCAAAAAATACGCCGCAAAGATCAAAAACACAAAAGACCAGGTGGTCTCCCTCTGGAAGGCGAAACTGGACACCAATGTAATGTTCAACGAGTTCCAGCACGAGCTGTCGCGTGTCTACTCCTTCCGGTACGACTTCAATCCGATGCACGACACGGAGTTCATCATGAAGGCCAGGGCAATTGGCGAAAAGATGCAACACATAAAGGCCAACATGCTCGACAACCTCGACAATGCCAAGGAACGCTTCAAGGAGTGCTTTGACGACGTTGGGTTGGACGTCAGACGCACGGATATCCAGAGCGGCAGCGTCAAGAGCTTCTACCTGCCAAACGTCCAGAAACGTCGCATGTCAACCTCAAAGGCTGGCGGCGTCTCCACGGAATCGCTGTTGGGCAAGGGCAGTAGGGAAGTGTCATTTGAATACATAGATAAGTCGAGATTTATAGAGGACCTCAGGGAATCTCTGGAGATGTTTCTCAAGCCCCTGGTTGGGCATCTACAGTGGTGGGACAACACCATGTCGTTTTCGTTTGTGGAACCCCTT
>JADGAE010000023.1 GCA_015232165.1 Nitrospirota bacterium | reverse complement strand
CCAGCCTCCAGAGTATCACCGAGTATCATACGGTATCACAGGGTATCAAAACTGGGTGCAAGCTGCACCCACCCGACGCAAGAATGCGCCCAAATGTGTCATTCTGCAGCCTGCTCCTGGCTACAACAGGGGCAAGCAGGAATCCATCACCCACCACTTTTTTATGCACCCTTACGATTACGGCAGTGGACTTTTTTTATTAAATGAGTTTATAATGAAGTTATGCAGAGTACGGATCAATTGAAAGAATATTCAACCGACATATCCGTCTTATATGTTGAGGATGACGATATTGTCAGGAATACAACGTCCAAGATACTGCTGAGATACTTTAAAGATAGTGTGGTTAGTGTTTCAAATGGCAAAGAGGGGATTGAGGCGTACATGCTGGGCAAGTTTGATATAGTCATTGCGGATATCTACATGCCCGTGATGAACGGGATCAAGATGACAAAGCGTATCAGGGAGCTTAACAGCGAACAGATAGTTATAGTTACCACGGCGTACAATGACTATCAATATCTGCTGGAGTTAATCTCTATCGGCATCAACTATTTCATCTTAAAACCACTGGAGCCCGCCAAACTTGTGGCCGTACTATACAGGGCGTGCAGAAAGATCCACAACGAGCGATATATTGAAAAGTGTCATGAGCAAATTAAAGAAACCGTTAAAAAGCAAACACTCGAGTTAGATCGGGTAAAAGAAATCCTTGACTTAGAGGTCAAGAGGCGTCGTCAAATAGAGGGGCAACTTGTAGAGTATCTGAAAGATGGCGATGGGATATTTAAGGAGATATGCATTTGCGCTGCGGATGCCACCGTTGTTATGGATGATGATGGGGTTATATCTTTTTGGAACAAGGCGGCAGAGGCAATGTTTGGCTATACGCAGGAAGAGGCAATCGGCAAAAAACTCCACAGTCTGATAGCTCCACAGCAGCATTATCAACGCTACATAGAGGCGCTTGAGCGTTTAGGTAAAGGCAGCGCCCGGGAAGGTGTTGCTGAAGTAGTGCAACCGGAGGCTGTTAATAAGGTTGGTGTAGGGTTCCCCATAGAGCTGTCTCTGCGGACGATTAGCGTCGAAGGCAGGCGGTATACCGTTGGTATAATCAGAGACATGACAGGGCAAAGCCGCAGTAGTAGTTAATTGCCCCAGCCTCTACACTGTCAGCTCCTCAAAGACGATCACAACCTGTTTCTGCAGGGCCTCTAACGTCGAAGAATTATCAATGACGTAGTTGGACATCCGAATCTTTTTACTGTCGGACATCTGAGCTGCCAAGCGGCGTTCTGCCTCCTGGGGTGAATAGCCTTTTTGGATGAGTCTTTGGTTAATAGCCTCCCTCGTACTGGTTACGGTGATGGTTATATCCACATCCCTTTCAAAGCCGCCCTCAAAGAGCAACGGTATTTCGGCCACCACTATGGCCCCACCGCCGCGTTCATGCAGCGCCTTGATCTCACTCATCACATGCGGATGTATAATCCCCTCAACCCCGGCCCTGACCACCGAGTTTGAAAACACGACCCCGGCCATCTTGCCTTTGTCTATGCTGCCGTCCCGAGCAAGTATGTCACCGGCAACAACCACAAGGGCCTCTTTGATATCGTCAAGCTCTAAAATCCTGTGGACTATCTCATCGGCACTGACCGTTATAGCCCCCAGCACACCGAACAGCCACAAAACAGTACTCTTACCCGTACCAAAATTACCGGTTAATCCTACTAACACAATATAGTACCTACCCTAAGAAAAAGACTAAAACAATAGTGTGATGGTACCACCGTTAGTCTGTCCATATGCAGTCTTCCTATGAATCCAGCACTACTGCTTATGAGTATGTTCACTGGCACTTCAAACCATACCGGTTTTCTCTGTTAGCATAACATATGACTCAACATTCCCTTTGAATGATATCTTTTATTTTCGAAAAAAGTCAAAAGGTATCCTCTTTAGGGTGCATAAATTTTTGGTGGGCAAACAAGATGTCCTTTACGGGGTCAAGGGGACTTCTTTGTGGCCGGGGCGCCTCGCCCCTCCCCTTGCAGGATGAGGGTCTGAGGGAGAAGGGGCGAGCCGCCCCTGGCTCAAATGGACAGAGTCCTTCTCCCTTTTTCTTTTCAAAGCACCCACCACTTTTTTATGCACCCCTTCTTTATATTTCATGGTAACTTAGGTTGGCTCTTTCCAACTTTGAGTGGATAATAGCCATTGTCATTGACCTACGATAAATGTTATCCTAAGCAGTACGTTACAAAAACCTTAAGGAGGATTTACTATATTTATGAGACAACAGCTCAAGGGCAGGAAAGATATGTTACGCAGGTGGCTTGCCGGGGTCCTGGGCATGACGGTGCTGTCGACCTTGCTTTTATCCACAGTGCTTGTGCAAATGGCCTTTCCGGCAGAGGGAGTTGACGCCCAACTGCCGCCGTACAAGAAGGTAAGCGGGGTCTCGGGCAGCATCAACAGCGTTGGCTCCGATACGATGAACAACCTCATGACGCTGTGGTGTGAGGGGTTTTCCAAACACTACCCCAATGTCAAGTGCCAGATAGAGGGCAAGGGGTCAAGCACCGCACCACCGGCATTGATTGGTGCAACTGCCCAGATAGGCCCGATGTCCAGGGCAATGAAGAGCTCCGAGAGCGACGAATTTGAGAAAAAATTCGGATACAAACCAACCCAAATCAAGGGTGCACTGGACTCACTGGCCATCTACGTCAACAAGGACAACCCCATCGAGGGGCTCACCATAGAACAGTCCGATGCCATATTCTCCAAGACTAAAAAGTGCGGCGCCACCCAGGACATCAAGACATGGGGACAGCTTGGCCTGACGGGGGACTGGACAAATCGCCCCATCAGCATATACGGACGCAACAGCGCCTCGGGCACGTATGCCTTCTTCAAGGAACACGCCATGTGCAAGGGGGATTTTAAAGACACGGTCAAGGAGCAACCCGGCTCGGCCTCCGTCGTCCAGGGGATAACCGAAGACCGTTACGCCATCGGCTACAGCGGCATAGGTTATAAGACCTCCGGTGTGCGCACCTTACCGCTGGCCTCCAAGAAGGGTGAGGCATACAAGGAGCCAAACTACAAAAACGTCATCGACGGCTCATATCCACTTGCCAGGTTCCTGTACATATACGTCAACAAGGCACCAAAAAAGCCACTTGACCCACTCATCAGCGAATTCATAAAGTACATACTCAGCGCCGAGGGACAGAAGGTCGTCGTAAAGGACGGCTATGACCCCTTGCCGGCGAAGGTAGTCAATGCACAGTTAAAGGCCCTCGAGTAAACATGCAGAAGACCTTTGCAGTGTGAGAGGTTATGCAAAAAAAAACCAACACACGCTTGACCAGACGCGACCTGGTTGACAAGACTGCCACGGCCGTCATAACGTTTGGTGGGGTGGCCGTTATCCTGAGCATTATCGCCATCATGTTCTTTATAATCTATGAGGTCTATCCCTTGTGGAGGGCACCAAAGGCGGCGTTGACCAGGAAGATTGACGCCATCTCTCCAAAGGTGCTCGCGGCAGGCGTTGAGGAATACAGGGAGGTGGCCTACGTCGTGACAAGCAAGGCATCCGTGGACTTCCTATCGCTTAAGAACGGCAATATCCTAAAGAGTGTGACACTTGGGAAGTCGGCAGGCAAGGAGATCGTCTCCGTGACGTCGTTGCAGGGCAATGAGCAGTATAGCATTGGCACGGCGGATGGCTATGTTGTACCGGTAAAGATTGTGGTTGCATCTTCCTTTGATGCACAAGGGCAGCGTGTCCTCGAGCCAACCGTCACAGAGGGCGAACCTGAGTTGATTGCCGGTGCGCCGATCCGGCAGGCAATTGCCGTAGCCTCGGAGGATAATTCCAGGGCGGTTGCCGCCATTACAAGCAAGGGAGATGTATTGCTAAACGTGCACAAGCAAAAACGTTCACTCCTGGATGAGGGTGCCACGGAGACGTTTAGACACGACCTCACCGACTCCCTTAAGGGTGACATCCCCACTGCAATTATAATTGACCAGCGTATTGAAAACGTCTACGTTGGCACACAAAATGGTCTGCTCTACCACTGGGACATCAAGGACGCCGCTGCACCAATACCAATGAGAGTTGCAAGCGCCAAGGATACATCCGCGATCACGGCGCTGGGACTGTTGGTTGGGCAGAGGTCGCTTATCGTTGGACGTGACTCCGGTAGTGTCTCCGTGTGGTTTCAGGTGAGTGACCCGGAGCTCCCTGGAGCGACACGGATAAACGAGGCCGATGGACAAAAGCAACTGACCCAAATCCACGTCTTTGAGCCACACGTGGCAGCCGTTGCCATGCTGGTGCCGACAAAGCGCAACAGGAGCTTTTTGAGCGTTGACACAATCGGCAACATAATTCTCCACCACAGCCCTACGACCAAGACGCTGTTGCGGCTTAACGCCGGTAACGTGCCGTTAAGCGCCATTGCATACGCCTCTCGTGGTGACGGTGTGGTTGCCGTTAATCAGGCATCCGGCATGTTCAGTTGGGATGTAGACGTCTCTCATCCAGAGGTAACGATCAAGGCGTTGTTTGCCAAGGTCTGGTATGAGGGGTATGACAGTCCTGAGTACTCGTGGCAGTCCTCCGGTTCGGGGGACGACTTTGAGGCCAAGTTGAGCCTCATGCCGTTGATATTTGGAACGCTCAAGGGGACGCTCTATGCCATGTTGTTTGCCGTCCCGATAGCCATAGGCGGAGCCATATGCGTCTCTCAGTTCATGCACCACAGCTTGCGGGCCGTTATCAAGCCCGTGATCGAGATAATGGCGGCCATGCCAAGTGTCGTGATAGGCTTTGTGGCCGGCCTGTGGATGGCACCGCTTGTAGAGACGCTTGTCCCAACGATATTTCTCTTGCCGGTGCAGGTGATAGTTATGGCCTTGTTGACGCTGGTTGTGTGGCGTCTTGTGCCGCGTTCCTATCGGGCTAAGTTCAGGCGCGGGACGGAGTTTCTGATACTGCTGCCGGTGTTTATCCTGGGACTGCCGGTGTTTCTGTGGCTTAATCAGGTAATCCAGGGTTTGTTTGTGCAGATTGACTTTCGCCTGTGGTTGCATAGCGTGTTGGGATTGACCTACGACCAGCGCAACTCCCTGATCGTGGGATACGCAATGAGCTTTGCCGTCATCCCGATAATCTTCACGATAGCCGAGGACGCAATGTCAAACGTCCCCTCAAATCTGGTATCGGCCTCTCTGGCGTTGGGTGCCAACAGGTGGCAGACTGTCGTAAAGGTCGTGTTACCCGCAGCCGCGGCGGGCATATTCTCCGCCGTGATGATAGGTCTCTCCAGGGCAGTCGGTGAGACGATGATCGTCCTGATGGCAACGGGCAACACGCCCATTATGGATTGGAGCATCTTTAACGGCTTCCGGGCTATGTCTGCAAACCTGGCCGTAGAGATGCCGGAGGCCCCCCAAGGAGGAACCCTCTATCGCACACTGTTTCTGTCGGCCCTGCTGTTGTTCTTCTTTACATTCGCATTAAACACCGCCGCCGAAATCATACGAATCAGGATCAAACGAAAGTTGAGGCAGTTGTAGAAGTTATAGAAGACTGGAAAATATCAGCAATAAAAAAAATCGGTATCCTCTCAAAAAAGCATGGTAAATGGGGTCAAGGGGTCAGCGACCCCCGGCTCAGTGGGGGACTGGTCCCCTTGCGGGGGGTTCTGAAGGGGGCGCGGTAACGTCGCTGTGCGAGCGGAGCCGCCCCTTTCTTTCTTATCTTACAGTATAGTTACCATGAAATATAAAGAGGATACAAAAATAGTATCCTCTTTAAAAAGCACGGCAAATTAACTTCATGGTTTATAGCGCGTTTCGGTTGTGTGCGATACAAAAAAGAAGGGGGCGAGTGCGACCCCGCTGCGGGAAGATAGTGCTCCGCCCCCTCGTTTTTTTATCTCTTCTTTTCTTCTTCCTGGACTTTGAGGTTAACGGTTGAGTACAGGTGGTACGCACAATCAGGGCCTACGAGCTTGACCGCTGCAGCGTAGGGGATACGCGCATTGCCGCTGATGACCATCTTCCGGTATAGATACTTTAGCCGGATATTGTGACCCTTCTCCGTCTCCACCATGACTACTGCCCCCTGCGCTTGCGAATAGCCATTTCGTATAACGCCACATATTTCCTGGCCGCTTTGGTCCATGAAAAACGCTTCTCCATCGCCCTCCGGATCACCTCCCCCATAGTTTCCTTTTGATTGTAGTACGTATAAACGGCCCAACCCACCGTGTCCACTAACGCCCCGGCCGTGAGGTCGTAGAACTTAAACCCCGTGCCCGTGTTGGCCTCAACATCGAGATTGTCCACGGTGTCATCCAGGCCGCCAACGGCCCTCACTATGGGCAACGTGCCATAACACATACTGTACATCTGGTTTAACCCACACGGCTCAAACAACGACGGCATCAGGAAAAAGTCCGCACCAGCCTCTATCTTGTGGGCAAGGGCGTTGTCATAACCGATGTAGCATCCAAACTTATCTGGATACTGTCTGGGCAGATCTCCAAAATAAAAGTTAGCCCACACCTCGCCCGTCCCCAACAACGCTATCTGTAGGTCAAGTTCCATGAGCCTGTAAATTGCCTCAGCCAGGACGTCGATCCCCTTCTGCTTGACAAGCCTTGTGATCAGGCCGATGATCGGGACATCAGACCGCACCGGCAGACCAAGACGGCCCTGCAGGTCCGCCTTACAGATGGCCTTGCCTGTTAAGTCATCGACGCTGTAGTTGGCCGCAATCAACTTGTCGGTCTGTGGATTCCATTCCGCGTAGTCCACGCCATTTATGATACCATAGAGGTCTGATGCCCTGTCGCGCAACACGCCATCCAGCCCAAAGCCAAACTCCGGCGTCTGTATCTGCCGGGCATAGCCCTCGCTGACTGTATTGACAATCGTGGAGTGGTAAATCCCCCCCTTGAGCAGATCGGTGTTGCCATCCTTTTCGAGTTCCATGTAATTGAAGTGGTCCCAGCCAATGCCAAGGACATCCATCAGTCCCTCGTAGAACTCACCCTGATGCTGGATATTGTGGATTGTCAACAGTGTGGCGCTGTTAAGGATCGGTTCATCCCTGTAGTCGGTGTTGATCAGCACCGGTATGGCAGCGGTGTGCCAGTCATGGACGTGGATGCAGTCAGGGCTGAACCCCACGTGTTTGCAGAGCTCCAGGGCCGCACGCGACAGAAACACAAAGCGATTGTCGTTGTCCATGTAGCCGTCGCCGTTTATGTTTGAATAAAAGCCGCCATCCCTGCTGAAATAATCGTGGTGTTCTACGGCATAGACAATCCCGCCCGCTTTGACGTCGATAGGACACTGCCAGATGGCACAGGCCATCTCCCCGATCACACCCATTGACACCGGCACGTGCCCTGCCGCCAGGGTCATGTTGACCCCTTGATGTTCAATCGTCTTGTACTTGGGTATGACCACCCTGACGTCGTGCCCCAGGCTGACCAACTCCCGTGCAAGAGAGCCAACCACATCGGCTAGCCCTCCCTCCTTGGCAAATGGTACCATCTCTGAGGTAACCATTAATATGTTTAACTTCTTAGACATCTTTCTCCTTTGCGCTTTTTTTTTATGGCAATTCCGTATCATATTAAAAAAACGTTGTGATTTTATTTTTTATGGTTTCAAAACATGGATCCCCACGCCCCAATTCAACCCCAAGCCATCACAAGAAGGGGTCAAGGGGGCCGGCCCCTTTTACTGCCAGTGCGGCTCGCACCTTGCGGGGGAGGTCAAGGAGGGGCGCGGTAACGTCGCTGTGCGAACGGAGGGGGTGGGGCACGATTTTCCCGCAGCGGGGGGCGAGGGGGTTGGCAACCCCCGGCTCAGTGCCGCCCCAGGCTCAATTGTCGCACCCGCCCCTGCCGTAAACCGCCCTCCTTGCTTCTTTTCTTCTCTTCTTTACGCTGGTCGTATGTTTACTGCCGTGATTGGGGCGGTGCCTGTTTCGGTTACGTATGTCAGTTCGTTGAGCCTTGTGTTTGAGAAATGTCCCGGGGCAAAGATCATACCCGCGATCACCTCATCTGTCACCTTTACCTTGACAATGGCCTGACCACGCCTGGACTCAATCCGCACCTGGGCACCGTCGGTTATCCCAAACCTTACGGCATCCCGCTCGTTGACCTGGATAAATGCCTCCGAAAACACCTCCGACAGACTCCTGGACATTACGCTCAGAGAGCCCGAGTGCTGCATCAGATTGCCCGTTACCATCGCCAGGGGATAGTGCCTGTCGATACGTTCCAACTCGTCAAAGGCCACCGGCACGTAACACCACCTCTCCCTGCCACCCTCTTTGACAATGGCATCTATCTGCTGCCTCAGAGCAGGCAGGGTCTCCAGCCCCGTAGAGGTTTTCATAAACCTGGCCAGGTTCCTGAATATCTGCCAGCCAGGTAGCGAATCCCCCGTGGGGGCCACGATCCTCTCAAGCCTCTGCCCTATGCCGGCGGCATTTATGAATGTTGCATCCTCCTCAGCCCAACTGCATACGGGCAGGACTATGTGAGCCAGGTTGGCCGTCTCAGTAAAGCGGATGTCCTGTACCACGAGGAGCTTGAGCCGCCGCAGGGCAGTCTCAACCGTCTTAAACTGCGGCGATATACCCAACGAACCCATAACGTACAGGGCATCAACACCATCACCCTTGTCATAGAGCATCTGCATGAGGTTCTTGCCAGGCGCCCCGGGTAACTTTGTATATCCTGGCAGATAGTCGGGAGCAATGCCCATCTGCCACATGCCATACGTGTTGGCATTAGAGGCCGGCACCTGAAGGGCGGAGGGGCCATCCCCCGTCAACATAAGCAGATTAGCCGCGGCGTACAGGGTATTGATCCCCTTGTTGTTTTCCATGCTGCCCATTGTCATGGCTATCATGCGGTTTTCAGAGGCCAGGAATGCGTGCGCCAACTCAATGAATTCCTCCTCCTCGATGCGCGTAACATCCGCCACCATTTCCGGCGTGTAGGGTTTGACCAGTTGCGCTATCTCTTCGTAGTTGGCCGCCGTAATAGAGCGGGTTCGCTCATTACAGTCGCCCGGCATGTTGCTTTTGAGGTGATAGCCCTCCTCTATGGCCATGTTCATGATGGCGTTGAGCAGTACAACGGAGGTGCCGGGTCTGATGCGCAACCAAATGTCGCTGTGCCGCGAGAGCTTGCTTTCACGCGGGTCAACAACAAGCAGTCTGGCACCCTTCCTCTTGGCCTCCAGGTACCTGAGACCCCATACGGGATGGGTTGCCGTTATGTCGGACTCGACAACCAGGATGACGTCATTTTCAACGGGGGCATTGAGCTTTATGGGGAGATTTACAAGACCAAATGCCTTGACAACCGCCTCTTGAACCTTTGCATAGCCAAAACGTGAGATAGAATCTATGTTGTTTGTTCCAACGACCTTACGCATAAAGTGCTGCATCATGTAGTTGTTTTCGTTTGAGAACTTGGAGGAACCTATTGCGCCTATCCTGGCGGGACCGCTGGTGTTTATTATTTCGGTCAGACGCTCCGACAACACATACAATGCCTCTTCCCAGGAGACCTCGGTCAGTTGACCGTCCTTTCTTACAAGGGGCTTACGGAGTCTGTTTTCGGCGTATATGAAGTCCATCCCGTATCTGCCCTTGACGCATAGATCGCCCTTGTTGATCCCCTGGAGGGCATCGGCCTTTGTCCTGACGATCTTTCCCTCGCGCGTGTCAAGCGTCACGGTACAGCCTACACCGCAGTAGGGACAGATGCTGTCGTAGCTCTCCAGAAACCACGCACTGGCACGGTACTTAAAGGGCTTGTTGCCCAACGCCCCCACCGGACAGGCATCGACACACTGGCCGCAGAACTCACAGTCCAGCGTCTCATCAAATGCCTGGCTGATCTTTGAGTCAAACCCGCGCCCGATGAAGTTTATCGCCCCCACGCCCTGATGCTCCCAACATACCCGCACGCACTTGCCACAGAGTATACAGCGGTTGGGATTGCGCTCGATAAAGGGACTGCCTGTGTCTTTTTCGACGGCGTGCCTTTTTTCGCTGAAACGGCTCATGGACGGCCCAAACTTCAGTGCGAGGTCCTGTAACGAACATGCCCCCGACTTGTCACACACAGGACAGTCCAGCGGGTGGTGTATCAGCAGGAGCTCAACCAGCGTCTTTCTTATCTTGTTTAGCCTGGGGGTGTTGGTGTGTACAACCATGCCGTTCTCAGCCGGATACGCACAGGAGGCAAGCAACCTTGGCTGTCCTTCGGTCTCCACGACACACAGGCGGCATCCCCCGTAGGGCTTTAGGCGTGGGTCCCAACACATGTGGGGTATATATATGCGGTTTTCAAGGGCCGCCTGAAGGATCGTCAATCCCCCGGCAACCTTTACCTTTTTGTCATCAATGGTTAACTCTATCATGCGGGGACCTCCTGGTCTATGAATAGCCTGGCCGAACCAATCTTGACGGCACCAAACTTACAGGCAGTAAAGCACGACCTGCACTGTACGCAACTGCTCTGTGTGATACGGTGTGGTTGTTTTTTTTCTCCGACGATGCAACTGGTGCTGCATGCCCTGGCACAGGCCGTACATCCTGTGCACTTGGTTTCGTCTATGTAGAAGGTGCAGAGGTTCTTGCACACACCGGCATGGCACCACTTGTCTCTGATGTGCGCCTCGTACTCGTTGCGGAAGTACTTTATGGTAGTCAGGACCGGGTTTGGTGCCGTTTGACCGAGTCCGCACAGAGACGCAGCCCTTATATCCCCGGCAAGGTCCTCAAGGAGTTCGATGTCTCCCTCGCGTCCGTTTCCGAGTGTTATCTCCGTCAGCATGTTTAGCATTACCTTGGTGCCCACGCGACACGGCGTACACTTGCCGCAGGACTCGTGCGCCGTAAACTCAAGGAAGAACCTGGCCAGATTGACCATGCAGTTGGTGTCATCCATGACGACCATGCCCCCGGAACCCACGATGGCTCCAGTCTGAACGATGTCCTCATATGTAACGGGCAGGTCAAGCAACGAGGCCGGTATGCACCCCCCGGAAGGTCCCCCTAGCTGGAGGGCCTTGAAGTAGCGTCCCTTCTTGATGCCGCCCCCGATGTCATCAACTATCCTGCGCAGGGTGATCCCAAATGGTATCTCTATCAGACCGGTGTTCAGCGCCGCCCCGGTGAGGGCAAAGACCTTGGTTCCCGCCGACTTCTCCGTACCCATAGACCTAAACCACTCCGCCCCGTGGATGATTATCTGCGGAATGTTGGCCAGGGTCTCGACGTTGTTGAGGACGGAGGGTTTTTCCCACACGCCCTTGTGTACCGGAAACGGCGGACGGGGTATCGGTGACCCACGCTTGCCCTCTATGGAACGCATCAGCGCCGTCTCCTCCCCACAGACGTAGGCCCCGGCTCCAAGGTATATCTCGATATTGAGGTCAAACCCGCTACCAAAGATGTTCTGCCCCAAGAGGCCATAGTCCTCTGCCTGCTTGATGGCTATACGCAGACGTTTGACCGCCAACGGATACTCGGCTCGAACGTAGATGTAGCCGTGATGGGCACCAATGGCCTTTGCGGCTATGATCATGCCCTCGATGACGACATGCGGGTCGGCCTCCATGATGCTCCTGTCCATAAATGCCCCAGGATCGCCCTCGTCTCCGTTACAGAGGATGTACTTTTCGTCCTCCTCAACGACGCTGCAAAGTTCCCACTTCAGTCCCGTCAGAAACCCTGCCCCGCCACGGCCCCTGAGACCGGAGTCCTTTATCTCACGTATTATCTCCTTGGGGGCCATTGAGGTCAGTGCCTTGGCAGCAGCCACGTAGCCGTCCTTGTAGATGTACTCGTCTATACTCTCAGGGTCAATAACCCCTCTGTTTCTTAGTGCAACCAGTGTCTGATTCTTAAAAAACGGTATGTCATCTAACAACGGCACGGGTTTGCGAGTAACCGTGTCGCGGTACATGTATCTCTCAACGGGTTGTCCCTTAAAGTGCTCATCACCTATCTTGGCGCCGGCCTCGGGATTGAGCTGCTCGTAGAACACACCATCTGGATAGGTAACCATCAGTGGGCCGTGTGCGCAGAAGCCGTTACAGCCGGTCATGACAACCTTGACGTCGTCTTTGAGGTTGTTTTGCTCCAGGGCTTTTTCGATAGTGTCTTTTATCTTCAGACTGCCACCTGCCAGACAGCCCGTGCCCCCGCAGAGCATGATCTTCTTGTCGTTTGCCCTGACAGCCTGGCGTTCTTTTACTGCATTAAGGTCTTCTATGGTCCGTATTGACATAAGTGCCTCTTCATCTGTAATTCTTCAATATATCGTTAGTTTTTGCCGGGTCTACCTTGCCAAAGGTGTCGTCGTCAACCACCACAACTGGGGCAAGACCACAGGCGCCTATGCATCTGACTGTCTCAAGGGAAAACAGGTTATCGTGTGTGATTTCACCCTCGTGTATGCCGAGGTTTTTTTCCAGGTTGTTCAGGATTTCGTTGGCCCTCTTTACGTAGCAGGCAGTCCCCTGACAGACCCTGACGTTATATTTGCCCATCGGCTTCATGCTGAAGAACGAGTAAAACGACACGACCGCATAGACCTCGCTAACGGGTATCTTCATCCCCTTGGCAATGACCTTTTGGGCAGAGGCCGGCAGGTATCCAATCAGCTCCTGAGCCTCCTGAAGCACCGTGATGAGCGCACCGCGTTTTTTCCTGTATCTCTGTGTGATGGCAAGCAGCTTTTCGGTGTCAAATATCTCCACGCTTTTTTGCGGCAGAGGCGCCTTTGGCGGCGTGCTAAGGGTCTTGTTTACCGTGTCTATGAGCGTCCGAGGGAAAAACGGCTTCGGTAAAAACTCCGATACGTCCAGGGCAATAGTGTCCCTCAGCACGGCCTTTGAGGAAAACCCCGTTATTACTATGATCCGAAGATAAGGATAGTTATCGTTTAACCACTTGATAAGCTCCAGGCCGTCGATAGTGGGCATGATGATATCGGTAATTATCAGGTCATAGGTATTTTTCTTGATAAGGGTCATGGCCTCTCTTGCGCTTAAGACCCCTGAGACCTCGTGTCCTTCCGCACCAAGTACTGCCATACAACTCTTGACTATTATTTCGTCGTCATCAACAACGAGG
>JADGAE010000022.1 GCA_015232165.1 Nitrospirota bacterium | reverse complement strand
GCTGTGCTCCCTTGTAGGGGGGTCTGAGGGGGGACAAAGTCCCCCATTCTTTCTTCTTCTTTTGGTCAAATGCTACAGCGCTAACTTTTTCAATTTACCCCTCCTTTATATGTTGTGGAATATTTCTTGCTCATGTGTTGGTCATAGGCATGTTCTATGTCTATCCCTAACGTCGTGGCAAACTGTATCATCTTAAGCCTTGCCCTGGCAAAGTCCAGTTCTTCAATATACTTCCTGATCTGTCCTGATTGTTCCCTGTTGACATGCCACTCCAGGTCCATAATCAGCGGTTCAATCTCATCCGGCGAATATTCCTCAAAGGACTGCATCAGCAGCACAAGTATCTCTCTTATCTTTTCCACGTCGGTCTCTGCCCTGGACTGTCCTGCTACCTGCCCCTGCATATCGAGCCTGCCAATAGAGGCAACAACCGTCTCGATTGCAGTTGCCAGGGGTTTCAACAGCTCCCTGCCCTGGTCAATGTCTCCTTCATTGAGGTTATGCTCAAGGTCACAGCAGACCCCATACACCCGTGGCATTGCCAGATTGCCGGACAAGCTCTTGATAGAATGAGCCATCCTGCGGGCCGTATCTATATCGTTATCGTCAAGGAGAGAGGATATCTCCGCAGCGGCATTGGCGTACTTGGAGGAGAATCCGATCAAGGCGCCCATGTAGGCCCTTGGCTCCAGCCACCTGGCGATAGCCGTGTCCACGTCTATACCCTCAAGCGCCGGCAATTCGGTTGTCAGAGACGGCTTTTTCCACATGTCAGAAGGCTCAACAGACATCCGCCCAACCCCCTCCGGGGTTATCTCCTCTATTGTATCAAAGAGCCTGTCAAAATCGACAGGTTTACCAATAACGGCATCTATGCCCTCTTGCAGATAACGCTCTATCTCTCCGTTCATCACGCCTGCCGTCAGGGCAATAATGGGGATGTGTACGGGGGACGGTGCGGCGGATGATTCAGTGGATACCATTGCAGTGTTATATTGTGTTTCCAGGTCACGGATACGCCGCGTGGCCTGCAGGCCATCCATAAGGGGCATCTGTATGTCCATAAGGATGAGGTCAAAGTGGTCGTTCTTAAACCACTCAACTGCCTCTATGCCGTTTTGGGCAACCACTACGGTATGTCCCCGATGCGCCAGGCGGGTCTTTAGCAGGACGATATTTTCTTCCAGGTCCTCCGCAATCAGTATTCGAAAGACCCTGTGTGATCTTTGCATACCGACGCCTGTGGTATCTATGCCTTGAACCAGGTACAGTGGGTCATTGTGCCCTGGACTGTCCTGCTACCTGCCCCTGCATATCGAGCCTGCCAATAGAGGCAACAACCGTCTCGATTGCAGTTGCCAGGGGTTTCAACAGCTCCCTGCCCTGGTCAATGTCTCCTTCATTGAGGTTATGCTCAAGGTCACAGCAGACCCCATACACCCGTGGCATTGCCAGATTGCCGGACAAGCTCTTGATAGAATGAGCCATCCTGCGGGCCGTATCTATATCGTTATCGTCAAGGAGAGAGGATATCTCCGCAGCGGCATTGGCGTACTTGGAGGAGAATCCGATCAAGGCGCCCATGTAGGCCCTTGGCTCCAGCCACCTGGCGATAGCCGTGTCCACGTCTATACCCTCAAGCGCCGGCAATTCGGTTGTCAGAGACGGCTTTTTCCACATGTCAGAAGGCTCAACAGACATCCGCCCAACCCCCTCCGGGGTTATCTCCTCTATTGTATCAAAGAGCCTGTCAAAATCGACAGGTTTACCAATAACGGCATCTATGCCCTCTTGCAGATAACGCTCTATCTCTCCGTTCATCACGCCTGCCGTCAGGGCAATAATGGGGATGTGTACGGGGGACGGTGCGGCGGATGATTCAGTGGATACCATTGCAGTGTTATATTGTGTTTCCAGGTCACGGATACGCCGCGTGGCCTGCAGGCCATCCATAAGGGGCATCTGTATGTCCATAAGGATGAGGTCAAAGTGGTCGTTCTTAAACCACTCAACTGCCTCTATGCCGTTTTGGGCAACCACTACGGTATGTCCCCGATGCGCCAGGCGGGTCTTTAGCAGGACGATATTTTCTTCCAGGTCCTCCGCAATCAGTATTCGAAAGACCCTGTGTGATCTTTGCATACCGACGCCTGTGGTATCTATGCCTTGAACCAGGTACAGTGGGTCATTGTCCGTCCCGTGGATGTTGACGGTAAAGTGGAAGGCGCTCCCCGCGCCCACCGTGCTGTCTACCCATATTCTGCCACCCATCATCTCAACCAGTTGTCTGGATATCGTGGTGCCAAGGCCGGTGCCGCCAAAGCGCCGCGTCGTTGAGTTATCCGCCTGGGTAAAGGCATCGAAGATACACCCTATCCCCTCGGCGGGTATCCCGATCCCCGTATCGATGACGTCAAAACGTATGAGGTCTCCCTCGGGGTGTACCTCTATGCGGACGCTCCCCCTTTCCGTGAACTTGACGGCGTTACCTGAGAGGTTTATTATTATCTGTCTCAGACGTAAGGGGTCGCCTATGAAATTGCCATCGAGGCCTGGAGCAATGTCATACGTAAACTCAAGCCCCTTTTCGCGTGCCTTGACGTCAAACATCTGATACACGCTATGGATTACGTCACGGAGGTTAAACGGTCTTGGTTCCAGGGTCATCTTGCCACTTTCTATCTTGCTGACGTCGAGGATGTCGTTTAGCAGTCCCAGTAAGGATATGGCCGAATTCCTTGTGATGTTCAGGTAGTGTCTCCTGCCGGCCTCCGGCAGGTTGCAGTCTTCGATGAGCAGCTCCAAAAAGCCCAGGATTGAGTTCATTGGGGTCCTGATTTCGTGGCTCATATTGGCCAGGAAGGCGGCCTTTACATTGGCGGATACCTCGGCAGCCTCCTTTGCGGTGGCAAGCTCTGCCGTGCGTTCCTGCACACGTAACTCGAGGTTATCGTAGGCCCTCTTGAGGCTTGCCTCCGCATGTTTACGTTGTACTATCTCCTCTTGCAGGCGTTCATTGTTACTCAGCAGCAGCTCCGTCCTCCGGTCAAAGACGTTGGCCAGGCCCTCCAGCTCGTCATCAGTCCCCAGCGGACTGCACTTGACAATCCCCTCGGAGGCCTTCTCAACACGCTCGCACAACGTCAGGATCGGCTTACAAATGCCCTCTCCCATCCTTATGGCAATAAATACGGCCCCTATGATAAAACAAATACCTACACCTATCAGCTTGAGTATAGCATTCCATATATACATTCTGTAATGTGACCTTAACGCCCCAATTTCAACGGATATCTTCAGCTTGTCAAGGATAAAAGAGTCCTTGGTGGCATGACTCCTTAATGTGATATAGGAACTGCCTGCTTTGATGTTCTTCTCCGTGATCTTGACGTCATTGGCATATAGTCTGTAAAAAAATGATGCACTGGGCAAGATGCTATTAAATATGCTCACCAGGTCATACTCGATGATCAGGACCCCCTGAATGATCTTGTATAAATATATGGGCACAATGTAGACCAGATTATGATTGTCTGATACGTAGAACCGTGGCTCTCCAACGGTCAAGACTATTTTCAGGTGTCTTGTACCTGAATAATCAGGCGGCTTGTTCAGGGTTGAGTAAATGAGTTCCTTGTCAAAACGCAGCATGGTCACAGAGGTGATATCTTTTTCTACAAAATGATCGATTAATTTTGGCAGATAGTCCTCCCTTATCTGGTGATCAATAATGGCACCAATCAAGACAGGATTCTTGCTGAAGCTATTAGCGTTTTCAAAGAGATAATATATACGATCTTGAAGCTTGCTTGTACAACGCTCGTTATTATCCTTAAGGTTCTTGTTTAACTCGATGGTGAGTGTGTCGTTAAAGATTATGGCAACCACGACGATCATAGATAGCAACAACGCCAGTATAATCGATATCTGTTGCAGTAAGAGTCTGTTTCTAAGGCTCTTACTGGGCGGTTGAACCGTCACTTTGCCCCCTTGACAATGGGCACTATGGCTCCATTTTTATCATACGTGGCCATGAAGTAGTCATTGACATCCAGGGCGTCATGTCTTGCCTTTGTAAAGGGCTGGGAGTATGTCTTTATCAGACCATTGTAGTATTTAATATCTTCCAGGGCGTCACGTATGGCCGGACGGTCAATGGTCCTGGCGTTGTTGATGGCCATTGCCAGGAGGTGTACAAGGTCATATGCCTGTGCCGTTGCCGAGGGTATGGGTATCTCCTGAGGTGTGCTGACGCTATAGGTTTTCATATACTCCTTGAGCACTCTCTTTGTCAATTCATTCGTGGGGTTAAAAAAAGAAAACGTCTGGATGAAACTTAAATCCACATTTTTGGGCTGAACATCTTGAAACACATATCCCCCCGTTGTAAAGGTCAAGTGGGAGATGACAGATATCTTCCTTTTGAGTTGTGAAAGTCCCTTAATAATAGCCGCCCTGTCAGAAGGAATTGCAACAATCACCAATACCTCGGCATCGGAGGCATCGATCCTATGAAATTGTTGAAACATATCCTCCTCGCCCATGCTAAAGTACTCTGTTGCAGATGGCGTTACGTTGCTTTTACGGAGACAGTCCTTCATCACACGCCCATTCTCTCTGCCCCAATCATTATTTACAAGCAAAAAAGATATTTTTTTAGACCTATTCAATGCCTGTCGTATGAGGAAAGGTGCTGCCTTGGCATCATTGACAGAGGCCCTGAATACATAATTAGGGTTATATGAGTTATTCGTGAGCCTGTCTCCCGCAGCCCATGGGATGAGATATATGATCTCTTCCTTATGTATAGCTTCCAGGTCGCCCATGATTATCAGGCCGTGAATCCCTCCCATTATTGCAACCAGGTTCTTCATCTCGCTAAAAGAACGTATGTTTTTATCACTGTGGCCGGGAGACACTTCATGGTCCATAACCACAAGGGACAGTTTCTTGCCTAGCAATCCACCCTGTGCGTTGAGCTCGTTTATGGCAAGCTCCATCCCGCGCCTTATAGCCATGCCTGTAAGGGCAGAGGCCTTGCTCATGTCGGCATTCAGACCGATTATTATATCGTTATCTTCCTTGTCTTTGTACTTACCTTTGAGATATTCTCGTGTCAGGTCGATTACATCTTCCCCTACGATAGTCCTGTACTTATCAATAATATGTCTGGTTGTCTTTTTAAAGTCACTGAGCTGTTGTTCGTTTAAATAGCTCACATTGACGCCTGCCTCTTTTATGGCCTTGATATGTTTCTCTTCCTGTTTGGCGATCAATTCTCTTTCAAATGATGTCAACTCCCTGACTGTTTCCATGAGGGTCTGCACGATATCGTCAGGGAGCCCTTCCAGCGTCTTTTTGCTGAAGCAAAACGCGTAGGCCAGATATGCGTGATTGCTTATTGTCATGTGCGAGACAACCTCGTAAAACTTTAGGCCGTGTATGGCGGCAATAGTGAGCTCCTGGCCGTCCACTTCCCCGTTCTTTAGTGCATTATATGCCTTGTACAAGTCTACCGGGATGGGTTTTGCCCCAAAAGCGGTGAACTGATCATTGATTATATCGTTATTTATTATACGAACGTTCATACCGTTAAAGTCCTTTGGGGAGTGCACTGGTCTTCTGGCGATGAATTGCTTAAAGCCGTTGCCCCAAAACGCCGCTCCGACAAGCCCCTCCTTGCTTAGTCTCTCCAGCAGCAGCGAGCCTGGCTTACCATCCAGCATGGCATAGGCATCCTCAATCCGCGGGAACAGGAAGGGAATGTCCACGTACTGCATGGCAGGCAGTACCATGCTTAATTTGGCTGCCGGAGAGAGCAGGATATCCAGGTGACCATCTACTGCCATTTCGATCATTGCGTAGTCGTCGCCCAGTTTTTGGGCAGGGAATATGTTGATCTTCACACGTCCCTTGGTCTTGTCTCTGACGGTATAGGCAAACTTTTGGGCGGAGATGTGCATGGCGCTGTCCGTTGACATGTTGTGGCCAAGGTTCAACTCATAGACCTTAGCCTCCTTGAACTTCCTGGCCTTTGAGTCAGACTTACCGGAGGTATAAAGGTAAAACAGCGCCGCCAACGCCACACATGCAACAACGGCGGCAACAAATACGGGGCGGTTTTTTATAGTTTTCACAACATTATCCTTCATGAGCAGCTCCAACAATCCTCAACAACCATATCCGGTTCCGGTTGAGCATTGCAAATGATATCTTGCGCCTGATATCCATACATGGCATATAGTCTAACATAACACGATGAATTTGTTCTGCTTGACACGGTTGATAGGCAGGGCAATCGCATTTGACCGGAAAGAAAGAAAGGGGCGACTCCGCTCGCACAGCGACGTTACCGCGCCCCCTTCAGAACCCCCTGCAAGGGGACCAGTCCCCTTGACCCCGTAAAAATGCCACATTTTTTGTATTTAATCCAATCGAAATATGCTATAAGTCCCTCTAATATTCCATTATTGATTCTACTTTCATACCATGGTAGCACCACAATCAACCGTGGTTGCCAGGATTTAAGCCACTTTTATATTTCATAATATGGCGTCCTTACTATACTTGAACAATGTGACCACGCTTGAATGGAGTGCTACCTTACCGTACAAATCTTATGGAAAATAATCAGTCCCCCCTTGACTGCCCATCTTGTTTTCGAGTAGTATAGGAAATCATGTTTGAAAAGGCTAAAGAGCGTTTCAGGAGGTTCGAGCTCTATTTCAGAAGAATAGGGGATGTAATCAACAAGGCACAGGAAAAGCGCCGGAAGTCCGTTGCGTTGATTGACTATGCACCACAAGAACCGACAACCATATTAGCCGATAAAATACAAGTTGACGACTCATTGATCGATGAGATAAAGGATATAAAGAAGGCAATAAGGAGACAGGGCATCTCATTGGAGGTCATCAAACAGGACATCATAGACAGGATCGACCAAAGAAACATTAAAGACCTGCAACCCTTTATGGAATTGGCAGATAACTTCTTCTTTCTGAGTGAGTCCTTTATACGGGATCAGGATATATCGCTTGGACGGGATGAGGCTATAGAGATAGTGTGGCAGAAGCTCGATGACGTCCTGTCCATGTTCAACCTTGAGGTCATACGGGAGATGGAAGTACCCTTTGATCCGGCACTCCATGAGGCTATAGAGAGCACCTGTCAGCAGACAGACAATCCAACCGTTGAAAGGGTACTACAACCCGGGTTTCGGTATATGGGAAACGTAGTAAAACCGGCAAGGGTTATTATAGGAGATTTTTAGAGGAGGGTACGTCATGAAAACAACCAAAGGGCAACCACCAGAGGAACCTGGACAATCAATCATATGCGGCATAGACCTGGGCACTACCAACTCGTGCATATCATACCTCAAAGACGGTAAACCCGAGATCATCGCCGTAGAGGGCAATAGTCCGATCCTGCCTTCCGTGGTGAGTTTTGATGAACCAAAGGACCGCATGTTGGTTGGACGGGAGGCACTTAATCGCCTGTCGGTCTATCCCCATCACACGATACGGTCAATAAAACGACTGATAGGCAAGGAGACAACCGTCAGCCTGGGTAGCAAGGAGTTTTCGCCCCAGGAGGTGTCATCCTTCATCCTCAAGCGGCTGATAGAAAAGGCGCAGCAGTCAACCGGTCTTACGATAAAACAGGCGGTTGTAACGGTTCCGGCTTACTTCAATGACGCCCAGAGGCGGGCAACCATCTCAGCAGGTGAGCTGGCAGGGGTTGAGGTGCTGCGGATTATCAACGAACCCACGGCCGCATCCCTGGTCTACGACTACGTGTCAATGACCAACACGCTTAACACCCCATACATACTCGTCTATGACCTTGGGGGTGGAACCTTTGATGTCTCCATACTTGAGATACGGGGCGAAATAAAGGAAGTCCTCGCCTCGTGCGGAGATACTGCCCTGGGGGGAGATGACTTTGACCAACGCTTGATCGATATGTTTATGCGTAACCTGCAAGAAAAAACGGGGATTGATATCTCTACTGAAGACATTGCACTGCAGGTAAGACTCAAGGATATAGCCGAACGGACAAAGATATCCTTATCCGACACCCCCTATGTCACAGTAAAGGAGGCATCCGTTACCAGGGTAAACGGAGAGCCTGTCAATCTCAACCTCGAGGTCTCCAGGGATGAGTATGAGGATATGATAAGGGAGCTGGTAGATAAGACCATCGACAAAGTTCACGAGGCACTAAAAGAGGCACATCTCTCCAGCAAGGATATAAGCGAGGTCTTACTGGTTGGAGGGGCAACAAGGACACCGCTTGTCCAGCGCTCTATAGACGGCATATTTGACATCCCCATACAGCATAGCGTAGACCCCGACCTGTGTGTAGCCCTCGGGGCGGCAGTGCAGGGCGGACTCATAACCGGAGAGCCCCTGGGACACATCCTGCTTGACGTTACATCTCACTCGCTGGGCGTAAAGACCGCGGACGATTTCGATATCAACACCGGCAAGGCCGACCACTTCTCCGTAATTATCAGGAGAAACACAAAGATACCCGTGCGCAGGGCTGAGAGCTACTACACTATGTCTCACAACCAGGAGGGGGTCAGGGTGGAGGTATACCAGGGAGAGAGCATTTCCTGTAAGGATAATACACTGATAGGTGAGTTCTTATTTGAACTAAAGCCCGCCCCTGAAAACTCAACCGTTACAACGGAATTTGCCTACGACAAGGAGGGCATCGTTCACATCACGGTAGACCAGAAGGGCTATGACAACCGCAAGGAGGTTACCCTGGATGTGCGCACCAGAAAGATCAAGGACAAGGACGCAGATGATGGCAATGACGACCAGAAGGTCTTAAACTATATAATCTCAAAGTACAAGGCCCTGTGTGACAAAGAGGGCATTGATAGCACCTCACGCAGCGAGTTGATAGACATAGGTGAGAGATATCAGCGTGCCTTAAGGGATAAAGAGGATGACAAGGTCATAGATGACCTTGAGACAAGCCTTATTGAGATGATGGAAGAGATAGAGGAATCCCTGGAGGACCTTGAATAAGTCCAAGGCAAAGCGGGAGCAAAAAGAGCTCGACAGACTACTATCCGGTAGCCGATACTGGCAGTGGCTTGAAAAAGTGCAGGAGACAGACCTGAAGGACCACTATAAGAAGGAGTGTGATGACACCTGGCAGAACCTTGCAAAGCAGGCCCTGAGACATCCCGAGCGACTTCAGGAGTTTTGGCACAATTGCACAGCCATAAAGTCGCACCCGGATACCGCCGATGTCAAGTTGCTATTTGGCGTCCGAGACTTTATCTATCACGACACCCCTGCTGAATACCTAATGAATATTCGGGGCCTTAGTATGCCGGCAGAGGAGCTCCGTAAACGCGCAATGACCTGGAAGGATGACAGCTTTCCACAGAAGAAGCTGACAAAACTGTTAGAGTCCTTCTGTAAGACCCCAGAGAAGATCGTAAAGCGACACTTCGTAAGCCTTGCGCAGTTGCTGTCAGGTTCTAATTTAGTCAAGGAACTCCAGGAGCTTGGTCAGCATATTGTATATATCAACCGAATAGCCACCAAGACCGGCACGAAGGTCAAATATGACAAGTTGTCGGAGATCGATGAATACCTAAGCGATATACACGAGGATATCCCCTCTGATTTGGGATATATACTGTTTTATCCGTTTACTGTTAATCTGTCGAGGTACCTGGGTACACTTGCAGTGGAGGGCAATACGGTGGCTGTTGCCAATTGTGTGGCGGAGATGCCTTTTCTTTTTTCCCTGTCGGCAGGTCAGAAGGCCGATCAGATAAGAGACGGCATTGCCAATCTAAACTCCGATGTACTCAATGACGAGTACATAGAGAAAAAGATATCGGAGGCAGACCTCCAGGGCAAGATAGCCCTTATTCGTAAGCTCAGACATTTGATAATGGATGCCACCTACAGTTTAGGTGCAAAGCGCTATGCATTACACCTGAAGGACCTCTACCGGGGAATACTTTCAGATATAGCAAAACTGCAACAAACCATCTCGGAGCGGGAAAAGAAAGCCGTATCTACAGTAATGGGCAGAGAGATAGTTAATGACCTTCCTTTTCTGTGGGACACGGATCGTGAACTGTCGGAGCTTTTGATGCTGACAGGGCAGACGGGGTGTATGAACACCAAGCTCGCTATCCTGGCCATGGTAATGTCGGACATCTCAAAAAGCAGGCGGTTGACGGAGTTGTCCCAGGAGGTTCTGACCAGATACCATACCGATTTTGGGGAAGAGCTTGATTGGCTGTTGATAAATTTTGAATCGATGGTGTTTCCTGGCGTCAGTTCTTTAAAGCATCTTATAAATCTGTTTGGAGAGCAGGAAGGCTTCAATAAAAAATTAAATGCAATCGTCATGCAATGGCTGCAGAAGGCATTGATGTTAAACACACTATCGTATGCGCAGGGTATCCCTGAAATTTTTGTTCATATGTTGTCTTTGGGAGATATCGAGGGGAGTATCATAAAACTGAAAACAGAAATGACACGCATGGATACCTATAAGCCTTTTCTTGATATACAGGAGTACCTTGATTGTTTCCCTGACAACCACTATACCAGGAAGGGACTTTATTGCAGGTTTGGCCAGATATACGACAAGAGGGGCATTGAGGGGATAATTATTGAGTTTGAAGGTTATCTTTCAAAACAAAACATATCTGATTTTTCCTATAAAGACCCCCGGCGGCATCTCTTATCAATACACGAAGGTGCATTTTTGGTGCTTATTAAAGAGCACTGGGATGATCTTAAAACCGTTGGTGTTGATACCCTTCAACGTTTATCAGGCATAATTATTGACAGATTTTCTTCTAACAACGTATTCACAAAGTTTTATAATCTGGTAGAGGAACGTCATAATGCCGGAGAAATAGGGTTGGAGCCCTTGCAGACCAAACTGTCATCAAAATTAAGGAAAGCCGTCCCTGCCAAGGCTGCCAAGGTAACCAAGACTACTAGACCAAAACACAAGAGGAAAAAACGTTGACCAAAGACAGTGCCTTTAAGACGTTAATGCTTGAGCCGTCGGCTAGCAAGCATGAGATAGATGCAGCTTACAACAAGCTGGTCAGGCGTTATCCGCCGGAGTTTCAGCCGGATAAGTTCAGGGAGATAGACGAGGCATATCGTTTCTTGACCTCATTGTCGGTGATGATAGAGAGGCTGCTGTCCGAGGAGATAGATGATGTCTGCATAGACCCTGCCCTCTTTAAGTTTGACACGCCACCCCCAACACATCTGATCGAAGATGCCCTTAAAGATATAAAGCGGCAACAGAAAATAAATCACCTCATACGGTAATAAGCAGAAGAGTATAAGTAGCTATAACAACATAAGAAAAGAAGGAGGGCGGCTACGCTGTCACAGCGACGTTACGCGCCCCTCCTCAGACCTCCCCCGCAAGGGGAGGGGCGAGCCGCCCCGGGCACGAACCGCCTCCCTTTTTTTTTATTTTAGGGGGGATGAACTATTACAAATATTTTAATACCAGCATTGCGATATCGTCAAACTGCGGGGCCTCGCCAATGAACGTCTTCAGGGTGTCTACGATGCGGTCTACCAGGCGGTTTGCGCTATCGTTTCTATTTGTACTCAACAGGGGCACCAGGGTATGCGCGGTAAATGATTGTTGTTTTACATCCCTGGCATCAGTGACCCCATCGGTGTATATAAAGATGCCGTTACCCTTTTTTAGCGATACCACCTCCTTTAAGTATTTAAAATCGTCCATAACGCCGAGGGGAAAGCCGGTATCAATCAGCATTTCCTTTGGTTCTGCGGAGTCGTAAAGGAGATATGGGGGATTGTGTCCGGCGTTACTGAAGGCAAGTTCTCCCGTGCGGATATCCATAATTCCAAGAAAAAACGTCACAAACATACCCGAATTCTGTGCGCAAAGCTCCTTGTTGAGTGCCTCAAGGATTATCTCCGGCGATTTGTATACCTTGGCTAACGCTCTGAGTGTGATCTTGGCCGCAGACATTATGAGGGCGGCATGAACCCCTTTGTCTGATACATCCCCTATGGCAATGCAGAGATGGCTGTCATCCATTGCGAAGAAGTCATACAGGTCACCGCCAATCTCCCTTGCCGGTTGAAGAAAAGCAAAGAGATCAACCCCGTACCTGCCCCCTACGGATGAGAAGTCCCTGGGTAGCATGTTCATCTGTATCTCATGGGACAACTTTAAGGATTGCTCCATTTTATGCTGCTTAACGCTATCGAAATACATCGAGGCATGTGCACAGAAGATGTCTATCAGTTTCTTATCCCACAGACTGATACCGTTACGGTTGTCTATAAACACAAGGTTGCTTATATCGTTTCCGGTTCTCAGGCATGTGACGGCCTGTTTTTCGGTATATACGTCACGGTTTTCCGCAAATGCCCTCTTGATCATCGCAAGGTCATCGGTGCTGACAGCCTCGGCAACCCTCTTGTCCTTATACTGTTGATACAGACCGGTTGCGCTGATAACCATCAGGTCGTCCATACTGTTGTCGGTCAGGATGCTTGAATATACATCCGTCAGCGTGTTTGTATCCAGCGTAAGGATCGAATTTAGTTGTACCAGCACCTCGGAGAAAAACCGGTCGATGAGGTTTACGTCAAAGAGCGACCTTGATGACTCTACCAGCTTTTCCAGGGAACGCAGGTTGCCCTCTATCGTCATGATGTCCCTGTATGACCTGATGGCCGCCACCGTGGAGGTTATTAGTTTTTGGCGTTGCAGTTCATTTTTCTCCTTGTAATCATTTATGTCGTACTCTACGATGACGGCTTCCTCCGGGGCTACTCCCGGCTGACCTGTGCGCAGAACTATCCTTACAAACCTGTTCTTTAGTGTCTCTCTGATGTGTTTAACGACATCAAGTCCGGCATGGTCGCTCTCCATCACCACATCCAGAAATATCAGGGCGGTATCGGGGTGCTTTACGATCTCCTGCATTGCATCCCTGCCCGTATACGCACTGATAAACTCCAGCGCCCTACCTTCAACGGTGAATGTCTTCAGTATCATCAGTGTCACCTCGTGTACCCCCGGCTCGTCATCAACTATCATTACCTTCCACTTGCCGTTTGTGGCGGTTAACCGTGTGTCTTGCTTGTCGTCGCTATCCTGAAACAGGTCATCTAACTCGTCAGACATGTCACAAACCTCCCTGGAATCTTTTTGAAATTATGTTAGCATATAAAATATTACGTGGTCAATGGGAGGGCGTTCAGGTCAGGACAATCCAGGGCAATAAATAACGGAGCATAAATGTTTACTATACTTTCGCACTTTTTTATAAACCAGTATTTTATGCAGTTCTTGAAAATGGATTCCCGCCTTCGCGGGAATGACAGTAAATGGCTATTTTGGCTGTTATATGTCATTCCACAGCCTGTCCCTGGCGACAACTGGGGCAAGCAGGAATCCAGAAAGTGCGAAACCATAGATGTTTAGAACATTAGGGTTAAGAATAATGGCGCGTCAAGGGGACTTCTTCGTGC
>JADGAE010000021.1 GCA_015232165.1 Nitrospirota bacterium | reverse complement strand
TAAATTTAATCAGAAGCGAAAATCTATTGTTTGCATTTCTAAGAGACATAACAGATCGTGAGAAAATGGAAGAGGAGCTTAAGCTCAAAACTGAGGAGGTCACAAGAAACTACGATCTGCAAAGTACAATAAGTACGATACTCAAGCTATCCTACAAGAGCTTAACCATTAAAGAGTTTCTTGACCTGGCGTTGGATATTCTATTTTCACTTCCCTGGTTTATTGCAAGGTCGGTAGGATGTATATTTCTGTATAATGAGGAAGCAGGTGTATTAAAGCTGACGGCAAGAAAGAACTTTCCTGCTCAACTATTAAAGCCATGTAATGAAGTCCAGATAGGGAGGTGTCTATGTGGATTAGCCGCATTGAGAAAGGAAATAGTATATAAAAATTGCGTAGACGGTGAACATGAAATAACATTTGAGGACATCCCCGAACACGGGCATTATTGCGTCCCAATCATAATGAAAGACAGGGTCTTAGGCGTTCTAAATGTAGATATTGACACCGAACATAAGAAAAACGATACGGAGGTACAACTATTGTTAATGTTTGCAGATACATTGGCAAGCATCATTGACCGTAAGATGGCAGATGATAAGCTTGAATATCTGGCAAACTATGACGCCCTGACAGGGATACCTAACAGGACGCTATTGTTTGACAGACTAGCACAAAGCATTAACCAGTCAAAACGCTATAAAGACAAAACGGCAGTTCTTTACATAGACCTGGATAAATTTAAACCTATTAATGATAAATATGGACATGACGCAGGGGATGCAGTGTTAAGGAAGACAAGCAATAGACTTAAACGTTCAGTAAGAGATATCGACACAATAGCCCGATTAGGAGGGGACGAATTCGCTATAGTTATTAGAGGCTTTATATAGATTAGATGAACTGATTGAGCTGTGTAACAGGATAACTGATGAGATAGAAAGACCTATGGAATATAAAGGAAAAACTTTATTGGTAGATGTCAGTATTGGCATAAGCGTATATCCAAGGGATGGCAGTGATGGCATGTTGCTTCTAAAAAAGGCTGATACGGCCATGTATAATGCAAAGACATCTTCCGTTAGCAAGTTTTTATTTTATGAGGATAGCATGGAAGGCAATTTAAGAGAAAGAGATACGTTGGAAGAAGATATGCGGTATGCCATAGAAAACAATCAATTTGTACTGCATTATCAACCTATTATAGACCTCGGAACTAACAAGATAACAGGCGTAGAGGCATTAATACGTTGGAACCATCTTATCTTTGGCATGATATATCCTGATAAGTTTATCCCGTTGGCAGAGGAGACAGGTTTGATTAGCGATATAGACAAATGGGTAATTAAGACAGTGATAGAGCAGAATAACTTGTGGAGTGAAAGTGGTTTACCGTTATTAAATATATCCGTTAATGTTACATGCAATCAATTCCAACAGGACGGCTTTGTTGATAATGTCATTCATATGTTATCGAATGGACAAATGGACCCCGTGTTTCTCGAAATTGAGATAACAGAGTGTATTGTCAACCAAAATATAGAGAAAACTATGAATATCTTAAATCAGCTTAGTAGCGCAGGGATCAAGGTATCACTGGATGAATTTGGTGCCGGTTACTCATCGTTAATTTATCTAAAGCGTCTGCCCTTCAATAAGATAAAGATGGACAGGTCTTTTATTATGGATATAACACATAATCAAGATGCTCTAATAATAGTAAAGACCATAATAGATATGGCTCATAATCTAAGGAAGCCCATAATAGCGGAGGGGGTTGAGACACAAGAACAGTTAGACTTGCTTAAGTCGCTAAACTGCGATGAAGCACAAGGATTCCTGTTTAGCAACCCCCTGAGTGCCGAAGACCTTATGACGTTTGTCAAAGGTAAGGAATTTATAGGGGTGTGATACCCCTTCCAACATATCAAAAGATTTGAAAAAAACATGTTGCCGAAAACTATAAAATTGTTGTAGCATTATCTTATGTAAGTTAGAAAAAGCAGCATTGTTGCTCTGATTCTGATTTTTGGTTATTGCAATGAAAATAGACGGTCTTGTAGGCTCGGCAATAGCGCTTATTGTTATAGGTGCATTAATTAGCATAGGTAACTGGTTCATACTCATAGGGCGTATTAGAAGTAAGCGTTTTATATCAACCGTGCCTATATTGGGTGCATTGTTTATTGCCGTTGGAATGTTGTTTATTCCAAAGACAAGGGGATACTTCTTTGTAGCCCTGTTCGTAGATTTCGGCACCATTGAGTTACTGTACTATCTGCCTGGGATTATTATACGTGAAGTCCGAGCCTCCCGCAAAGAGAAATGAGTCTTAGGTCCGGGGCAATCGCATTAGAAACGTTCATGAAAGAGAATACCCTCACCGGTACATCGTAAAAGGCAGCATCAGGGGTACACGCATCTTGGAGGCGATTTCGCGTTTTACCGGTTTACGTTTTTTCCGTATCTGTCCGAGCTTTGAGACGGCATCGGCAAACGCCCTGATATAGACCATTGTTGACTGCTCCAGCGTGTGATAGAACACGTGGTACATAAGCGTCACGTTTGCCTTGAGCATCAGGTCAAATGGGTAGTGCTTCCACGTGAGCCAGAACGTGTTGCGCGTGTAGTAAAACGGTGCCCTCTCTGAGAGCCTGTTCACCGCGGAGGTCTTGTGATATGCGACCACGTCTGGGAAGAACTCGATCCTGTAGCCGTTGTCCCACACCCTGAAGGCCAGGTCAAGTTCGTTGGCATACAGGAAGAACTCGCTCGGATAGCCGCCGACTCTTTCGAGTATCTCTTTTCTGACACCGGCCCCTGCACCGTTAAAGGACATGATGTAGGCACTGGAGCTGTTTGATGCGGGTGTGGGTGTGGCTGCCGGTGCGATTGTCATTGTTGTAGTTTCCGGGCAGACTTTGTTGTACTGGGCATAGTCCCTGACGTCAAAGGCCACGATGCCAAGGGCGGGGTCGCCCTGGAACTTCTCCACCATCCGCTTGATGCTGCCATCGGATGGGAAGCTGTCATCGTCGAGGATGATCACGTAGTCGCCACGGCTGCGTCTAAACCCCTCGTTATAGGCGTCAACGCCTATGTTTTTGGGCATCCTGATCAGGGTGACGTCGGGATAGCCCTGCTGCACCATCTCCGCGGTACCGTCACTGGAGCAGTTGTCCACGACCACGATGTCGAGGTTCCTGTAGGATTGCGTGGTCAGACGCTCAAGCCCTTCGCGGGCGTCCTGCCGGCGATTGTAGCACAGCATCACGACGCTGACCAGAGGGGCCTCGATTGAGGGGGGATTACTCATCGCCAAATCCAAAGAAGAAGGGAAAGACAAGGGAAAGACAAGGAGGGCGGCTCTGCCCCCTCCTTGACCTCCCCCGCAAGGGGACCAGTCCCCTTGACCCCTTCTATCTTATTCATAGTGGGCTGATTTTGCATTTGAGTCAATTAGGTTTGGACAAGCCATCTATTTTAAGGCGTCAAATTCTATTTTATATTTCCAAATACGCGAGATTTCAGTTGCCGTTTCTTCATAAAATCAATGTAATAGAATTGCATATATGTACAAGGCATGTCAACAATCAGATAGTGCTATTTACCTATAGTAAAACAGACAAAAGAATCATTTTTGCATATTATCACTTGTTATCGCTAAATATGACGAGATATTTCTGCGATGATGAGGTTACACATAATGGGGTCAAGGGGACTGGTCCCCTTGCAGGGGGGATCTAAGGGGGGGCGGAGCCGCCCCCTTATTCTATCTTGCCGGTAAGTAGGATGTATGCCCCTCACTTTACGCCGACGATGGTGATACCTGCGGCGGTGGCATTCTTGACCATGTTGACCTTATCGAGCATGAGGGTGTGTTCGGCCTCAAGGGCGAGGACTCGTGCCTTGGCCTCTATCATGGTCTTGATGGTTTGCATACCGGCGGCGGGGTAGTCAAAGCGTTTATCCTGTGCTGGTTTACTGACCTTGATCACAACCGCGCCATCTCCGGCCAACGTACCTGCCCTGATGATGGCGCTGTCGGTACCCTCAATTGCCTCTACGGCTATGACCGCAACGTCCTTGATGATAACGGTCTGGCCTATGTCAAGCCTCCCGATCTCCTTGGCAATCCGAAAGCCAAACTCTATGTCCTTTTCCTCCTGCTTTGAGGGGCCTTTCTTGGTCAACACCCCGTGGGGGGTTATTAGATTTGTTGTAAAATCGGTCACGTTACGCATATTGATCCCCTCTTTGACGAACTCCTCGGTCACGGCAAGCATGATGGAGTCGTCGCTCTTGTCCTTGAGCTTCATCATCAACCCGACCGTTTTGAGGTCGGGGACAATCTTGCTCTTGTAGACGAGGGTCTTGGGGACCTTTCCGCCCATGACGGCCTCCGTCACGTTGGCCTTTTTCAGCGCCCCGATGATCGAGCCAAGTTTGCCCACACTTATTGACATAAACTCATCGACATGGTCCTTCAACCCCTCATCACACATGGGGGCAAGCCCTATGGCAAAGACCCGAAAACCCTGCTGATGCGCCTCCCTGGCGATGGCTATGGGTAACTCCCCCTGACCCGCTATCAGTCCCAGTGTCCTGGTTCTTTGATGCTCCAGGACACTCCTGGTCACGTCTGTCGACATATGCCCCTCTTGTTTTTTGATATAAAGTCGAGCAACATTTTTATCTCTGCGGTCATTTCCATCTCTTCTTCCAGCTTTCGGAGTGCCTCTGTCATGGTCAACTTATCCCGAAACAGTATCTTGTAGGCATCCTTCAAGCGCTGGATGGTTTCATCGGAGAAGCCGTTTCTCTTTAGGCCTATGAGGTTGAGGCCATAGAGTCTTGCGCGTGGCCCGGAGGCTATCGTAAAAGGCGGGACGTCTTGTCCCACACCACTAAAACCTCCAACCATGGCAAAGGCCCCTATTCGTGTAAACTGATGTATGGCCACCACGCCGCCAATTACGGCATTGTCCTCTATTTCGACGTGTCCGGCCAAGGTGGCTGCGTTGGCCATTACTATGTTGTTGCCTAGTTTACAGTCGTGTGCTACGTGAACGTAGGCCATGATAAAGTTGCCGTCTCCTATGGATGTGACGCCGTCGCCGTGGATTGACGCCCTGTGGATTGTTGCGTATTCTCTGATGGTGTTGTTGTTACCGATCTTGACGGAGGTTTGTCTGCCATCGTATTTCATGTCCTGTGGTGGAAAGCCGATACTTGTAAATGGATGCACGGTACAGTTGTACCCGATCTCCAGGGTTCCTTCCAGTATAACGTTAGAGATCAGTTTGGTACCTTTGGATATCTTGCAGCCGGTGCCAATTATACAGTAGGGGCCGATTTCGGTATCCTCGTCGAGCCGTACATCATCGGCAATAATGGCCGTTGGGTGAATTTTTGGCTGCATTTTATGTCACTCCCGCTGTGCGACCATGGCTGTAAATTCGGCCTCCGATGCAACGGTCTCTTCCACCATGGCCTTGCCGGTAAATCTCCACACGTTACCCCTCTTGTGTGCAACCTTGATATCAAGCACCAACTGGTCACCGGGGACAACCGGCCTTCTGAACTTGGCCTTCTCTATGCTCATGAAATAGACTGTGTTACCCTTCATGCCGGATTGGAACGCCAGGATACCTGATAGTTGTGCCAGCGCCTCTACTATCAGCACCCCAGGCATTACCGGATTGTCAGGGAAATGGCCCTGAAAGAAGGGTTCATTTATCGTCACGTTTTTTATCCCCCTTGCGCTTTCGCCATTTACGATCTCTACGACACGGTCTACCATCAAGAAAGGATATCTGTGAGGCAGAGTGGTTTTTATGCCCAATATATCTATCATTGTCTATTCCTCCCTTTTTTTGTCAACAAAAGCTCGTTTTTCAAGCTCTTGCAATCTTTCGTGTATCTCGGGCAGTCGTTTAAACAACAAGTAGGAGCGCTTAAATTGCAGATGTGGCATGGCAGGAGACCCCATATAAGCGCCCTTCTTGACATTACCCATCACGCCTGCCTGAGCACCGATCTGTGTTGCCGATTCAATTGTCGTATGGTCTGCCACCCCGACCTGTCCGGCAAGTACCACGTAGTCGCCGATCTTGCTGCTACCCGCTATACCGGTCTGGGCTATGATCAGGCTATGCTTGCCTATTGTAACGTTGTGGGCTATCTGCACCATATTGTCTATCTTTGTACCGGCACCGATAAGCGTGACACCGCTGGTTGCCCTGTCAATGGTGGCATTGGCACCAATTTCGACGTCGTCTTCCACTACGACTATGCCAACCTGCGGGATTTTAAAGTGTCGGCCCTCATCAAACTCGTAACCAAAACCATCGGCCCCTATCACCGCACCAGGTTGTATGATCACACGGTCTCCTATGCGACAGTCTTTACCGATGGTCACGTTTGGATATATTGTGCAATTGCGGCCTATTTCGGCATTTTCTCCGATGCAGACACCAGGGTGGATTGTCGTGCAATCCCCGATTGTTGCGCCATCTCCAATATAAGCGCCAGGATAGACGGTCACATTGGTGGATATACACACATTATCACCCACATAGGCGCCATTCATTATCCCCTTAGGGCTAAACGGCTTCGTATAAAACAGCGTCAGGAGTTTGCCAAATGCCAGCGCCGGTTTATCAACAATCACCTGTACCTTATTGACTCCGGTCAACTCCTCTTTTACGAGTACGGCATCAGCATTGCAGGCCAAGAGTTCATCCAGGGGGCCATTACCCTTATAGAGCGTTATATACCCCTGTGTTGCTTGCGCCATACCTGCAACGCCGGTAATCACCCTCTGTGCATACTCCGCATCCACCCCTCTGAGCCTGCCTCCAAGGAAGTCGGCTATCTCTCCTAAATTCACTTGATTGTTACGCCTTCCTAATATAATCAGGTATATATCGGATATCGGTTAAATAAAAAAATACCATTTACGGTTGTTTTCTTATTTACTCTTCTTACCCAATTCGTTGTACTTTTTGATGACCTTTTCCGTGACATCAACGCCGTCACTAGAATAAAGCAATACGTTATTATCCATTATGGCTGAATACCCTTCCTCTTTGCCCACGGTGCCAATGACATCCTTAATGTCTTTAAAGACATCCTTTGTGATCTCCGACTCTTTCTTTCTTATATCTTCCTGGGCATCTGAGGCCATTCGTTTGAGGTCTCTCATCATAGACTGGAGTTCGTCTTGTTTTTTCTTCTTGGCATCCTCCGAGAGGGCGGTTCCCTTTTTTTCTACTTCCTCTTTGAGTTTTTCTATGGCCTTTTCCTTTTCGTCTATTTTACCCTGGTGCGATTTAACGAATGTCTCCAGGCTTGCCTTTGCCTTTTTGCCCGGTTCAGAGTCAGTCAGGACCTTTTGGACATCCACGAAGGCGATCTTTTGCCCCCCGGCAACCTGTGCCATACCAATACCATTAAAACACACCAACATCACTACCGCCATAAAAGCGGTTAAAACCCTTTTCATATATCCTCCTAACTATATTGTTTTATTTGAGACTCATGCTATAAAAAAAGCCGCTAAAAGAAACTGCCGAAGGAAAACTCAACCCTTCCACTTGACTCACCGGACTTCTTGTGTAAGTTATGACCATATTCTATCCGAATAGGGCCAAACGGAGATATCCACCTAAAACCACCCCCGGATGTATACTTAAACTCGGAAAGTTCTATCCCGCTTTCAAAGGATGAGCCGACATCAACAAACACCACGCCCTTGAGTTTTATCTCGGAGACTATGGGGAAGATAAACTCTCCGTTAAAGATCAACTGGCTGGTGCCGCCAATAAACGTATCCTCATCATCCGTGGGGCCGGCCTCGCCAAAGGCAAGTCCTCTGATTGTGCTTATACCGCCAACGTAGAACCTCTCATATATGGGCAGGTTCTTGCCATAAACCCCGGAGCCATATCCATATCTGCCTCGGAAAGACAGCGTAGTCGGTCCAAAGAACGGGAAAAACCACAGAGAATCCACCCCGGTCTTTAAAAACGCATTTGACCCGCCCAGACCGGCAAACGTTACGTAGACGGAGTTACGCGAACCCTCCGAGGGGTCATTGTAATTATCGCGCGTATCCCTGGTTATGGTTGGCGTTATACTGCTTGTCGTTGCCTTACCTATTTGTTCCTTGACTATCTTGGGGGCATCATCCTGGACGTCAAAGACGTTGACGTCTTCAAACCTGTACATGACGCCAAAGTCGTAGTACTCCGCAAACCTCTTGCCCACGCCAAAGGCCGTACCGGACGCCCTTCTGCTGTATTTTATATATTCGCGCTCAAGTCTGTATATGCTTGCAGCCGCACTTATGGGCTTGTCAAACAACCACGGCTCCTTATAGGTTATCTCATACAATGACGACACGCCGCCAAGTTCGGCGCTAACCTTGAGATACTGACCGGAGCCAAACACATTGGCCTGCGTAAGTTGCACCATACCGATCAGTTTGTCAATGGAGCTGTATCCGCCGCCAAAGCTCACAAACGCTGTGGATTTCTCCTTGACCTTTACGTCTATGTCCACTATATCCGCATCTGGTTGCGGACGGGGTATGAACTCCACCGATTCAAAGAAGTCAAGGTTGTTTACGTTCTGGTAACTCCTCTTGAGTTTCTTGCTGTTAAAGATATCTCCCTCGTTGAGGGTCACTTCGCGCCTGATCACCTTATCTCTGGTCTTTGTGTTGCCGAATGCCTCGATCCTGCCTATCTTGTATATCTTGCCTTCTTCCACCTTCAGGTATATGCTGACCGTTTTGGTGGCATCATCGGGCACCACTTCAGGCGTTATCGTCACGGTGGCATATCCGCGCTCGGAGTAATATCCCGATACCGCCGTAATGTTACCGGACAGGGTCTTCTTGCTGAACACCTCGCCAGACTTTATCGTTATCAGCTTCTTTATCTCCGTATCGGCAAAGGCGTGGTAGCCATCCATCTCGATCTTTGAGACGTTGTACCTGTCCCCTTCCTCTATATCAAATACCACCGCTATGGCAGGCCTTGCCTCATCCACCACTACCCGCGGTTCGCTCACCTTTACCTTGACGTAGCCGTTGTCGTGATAGAGGTCGCTTATGGCCTTGATGTCATCCTCCAACACATCCCTTTTTACGTACCCCGAACCCGTGAAAAACGAAAATATCCACCACGTAGATGTCTTTATCGCCTTCTTGATCTTGCCGTCGGAGATGTTCTTGTTACCGTTAAATTGCAACTGCTTGATCTTTATCTTTTTCCCTTCATTGATCCTGAAGGTCAAGCTAACCTCGTCATCTTTGACGTGATGCAGGATTGGAAAAATTTCGCTCAGATAATAACCCTCCGCATCATAGAAGGTCTTTAGTTTTTCGACGTTATCCTGGATGAGGGCCGTATCGGCAATGGAGCCTTTGACGGCGGTTATCTTTTCCTTGAGCTTATCGTCATTGAACTCTTTATTGCCGTCAAAGTTGATCTTCACGATAGTGGGCTTTTCCTTCACCTTATAGACGACCTTCAGACCACCCTCGTAAAACTCCGTCTCCACCTTTACGTCATCAAAGTAACCCAGCTTATAGATGGTTCTTATATCGGCATCGATCTTGTCCCTGGACAGGGGTTGATGCAGCTTCTGAGACAACTTGGCCTTAACCGCACCTTCCTCCATGCGTTTTATACCGATAATTTCAACGGCCTTTACCAGCGGTTCGGCCACGGGCTCGGCAGTCCGGTCTATATCCTGCGGTTTCGGCGGCTCTTGTGCATAAAGATTACAGGTCGCAAAGGCCGCTAACAGCAGCGCAAACACTATTGTATATCTTAACTCTTTCAATAAAAATCACCAGACCCTTATAAATTTTTTTTCCATATTATCTACTGTACAAAAGACTATACAGCATTTCCTTTCCGTATGTCAACACCCCACGGTGAATGGGTGCATAAAAAAGTCATGGGTGGTTTTTTTAGCCCTCACCAATGTTTTAGTATATAGTTATGACACACAATTTACGAAAGAGCCTAAAAATTAAATTGCCTGTTGAGTTAACTCCGGTCAAGAAAAAAAAGGGGCGGCTCCGCCCCCCTTCAGAACCCCCTGCAAGGGGGCCAGCCCCCTTGACCCCACCAAAGTGCTATGTTTATGCTACTGTTCTATGTCAGCGGAGTAAACTACATAGGCATTAAAATTAATGCACTCATTTATTGATATCTGAAGGTTGCAATAATTTAGAGATACTGTTAAAATTGGTTATGTATGCGTTATTTATTGATTGACAGGGTCATTGACTACCGGAGTGGTCAACAGATACGGGGCGTCAAGAACGTCGCTATGTCGGAGGACTTTCTGGAGTACCACTTCCCGCGCAATCCGGTGATGCCGGGGGTGTTACTGCTGGAGGCAATGGTACAGCTTGCTGGGTGGTTGCAGTGTGCCTCTACGGAATTTACGGAGTGGTTTGTCGTAGAGTCGGTGCACAAGTGTCGGTTCTATGGGTTTGCCCTCCCCGGCGACCAGGTTGAGATTGTCGTAGACGTCTTGTCGGAACCTGCAGAAAACCGAAAGCCGGAAGACCGAAAACTCATATTTAAGGCAACCGGAACCGTCCTGGGACAGCGTAAGGTCAGCGCCGAGTTCTCGGGTGTGGTCATCCCACTTGCAGAGATTGCGGACAGGGATGAACAACTTCACCAATTCAGGCTCATAATGCGCAACCTGGGGATGTGAGGGCCGGCGGTTGATGACGGGAGAGGGTGAGGTGGGATTGAAAGATACAGACGTAGCGGTTATTGGCATGGGACTTGTGACCCCCCTGGGGACAGGCGTCAACGACCACCGGCAGGGTATGTTGTCGATGCAGACTGGTATCAGACACCACCCACCGCCTGTCAATGACCTCAACCCCAATCAGGATTACCCAAGATATCTCCAGTACTACGGTAAGGTTGCGGATATAAACTACCCCTTTGCCATACCGGATAAACTCAACAACCAGATGAAGTTTCTCAATCGCGGGTCAATCCTGGGGTTTGCAGCGGCACTGGACGCCATAGCACACGCACTGATATCTATAGACCAACTCGACGTTGCACCAGACAGACGCGCCCTGTACATCGCCTCGGGGGACTTTACAAAGGTAGGTTATGATTTCTTCTATACAGCCATAAAAGAGGCACGCTTAAAAGATACCGGAGACATTAACTACGAGCGCCTCAACAACGCCGCCCTTAACAAGGTCAACCCATTCTACCTGCTGGAGTCCATTGCCAACAACCTGTTTAGCGTACTGAGCGCATTTACGCAGTTCATGGGGACTAACACCACGCTGGCCAGTCAATCCCCCTGTGGGGCTCTGGCCCTGGAGCTGGCCGCGCGCGCAATCAGACAGGGCAGGGCAGACGTGGCCCTTGCCGTTGGGTGCGGCAACTGGATCACGGAGGTGCCGATGTATGAGATGGCACAACTGGGGTTGTTGTCACGCTGTGGTAAGGCGGAGGCATCTTTTAGACCATTTGATCAGCATAGGGATGGCTTTATACCGTCTGAGGGTGGTGCGGCTCTGTTGCTGGAAAACGCCCAAAGGGCCATGCGGCGCGGTGCAAAGATATATGCCTTGATCAAGGGGTTTGGCAGTCACGTGGAGTTTGCCGATGGTGCCTCTGTCAGCGTACCGGACCGTGTCATACTGCGGTGCATGGAAGAGGCCCTTGTTGACGCACGATGTCAGGTAGGACAGTTGGGTTTCATATCACCACATGGCAGCGCCACACAGAAAGGCGACAGGTCAGAACTCAGCTCCATCAAAGCACTCTTGCAAGACCACCAGCTACCCATATGCGGTCTTAAGCCATACACAGGACACATGGCAGCAGCAAGCGACATCGCGGAGACCATTATTGCAATTGCAGCATTAAGACAGGGCATTGTACCGGCCACATTAAACTACAATACACCGGATCGGCTGTTTGCAAGCCTAAACATCCCGGTTGTCCATACCCAGGCCAAGGGCAAGACGTTTCTCTCGGTGAGCTACGGCATCGGTGGTCAGTCTTCGGCAGTCGTTGTCGAGGCCGTTCGGTAGTCCTCTGCAACGTTACCAGGAAAAGAAAGAACGGAGTGCGACTGCCGTAGTCATGAAAACAAGGAGTATACCGGATATTCACCGCTAAAAATTACATGCCCAACATGCCGTAAAAACACCAAATCATGCCTTTCCATACTCCTTTAGCTTGTTATAAAAGGCATCGAGCCTCCGGATCAGGACGGTTTCGTCTTTCTTGAGGAGTCTTGAGTACCTGACAGCCTCTATGCGTCTTTGTTTGATCTCGCTACTATCAGGATGCTCCTTTAACAGTTTATTATAGGCCATTATGGCAACAAGGAAGCGCTCAGACTCTATGTATTGATCAATGTCACGCAGTTGTTTTTGCAGGGGGGTCATCGTGTTTGTCTGTTCAGCCTGCTTTATCAGTTCGATGCCTGCCTGGGCATTAATATCTTCGGTGTCGAGGTCCTGCTCAATGTCGGTGGTGGTATCGTTACCGGCTGAAGCTGTTATCAGGTCGGTTGTGTCCTCTTCAGGGATAACTTCACCGGTGCTTTGCATCTCTGCGGCATCGGGGATTGGCAAGTCATCCTCATCCTGCATAGCAGCGGTGAGGTCATCGGTAAGCCCTTCGGTAATATCCTCAGTTTTGGCATACTCATTCTCCTGCATCTCATCCGTGGGACCTTCGTTGAGTTCTTCAGTTACGGCATTGTCGTGTGGCTGCGCCTTAAGGTCGCGGATTGACTCTTGTGCTTGTTCGTCGTTAGGGTTTAGTAGCAGTATCTTTTCAAGAGATGCAATTGCACCTATTGTATTTCCTGTTGCCATGTATAATTGTGCGAGTTTCTTATGTGCCAGCAGGTTGTCGGGGATGGCCTTTACCACCGTCTCAAATTCTTCGATGGCCTTTGTCACATATCCTTCTTCCATATATATCTTACCGAGGGCTACCCGGGCACTCATATAGTTAGGATGCTTTCCGATACAATACTTAAGCACCTTAACGGCATCCTCCGTCATTTTAACTTTCTTGTACTCCTCCGCAAGGGGGATATACAGCTTTGAATCGGCCTTTTGAAAGACCTGTTCCTTGAGTTTCTCTAACTGTTTAGAATTCATACATTACCTACCTCCCTGTTTTTTCCAGGACTTTATTAAACATCACGTGTGATACGTCTTCCTTAGACATCTTTGATAGCGGGTACTCACCCTGTGGCGTGATGCTCGTCACAATGTTGGTATCCGTATAAAAGCCTGCATATAAGTCTTATCAAATTTTCAAATTCCATATCCAAGTATAGTATAACAAATACCAACAAGTTATTTTCGTATCCTCTCAAAAAAGCATGTAAAATGGGGTCAAGGGGCGAGCCGCCCCCGGCTCAGTGGGGGACTGGTCCCCTTGCGGGGGGTTGAAGGGGGCGCGGTAACGTCGCTATGCAAGCGGAGACGCCCCTTTCTTTCTTATCTTACAGTATAGTTACCATGAAATATAAAGAGGATACACCTAAAGGTTATTATCTACATGCTCACAAGTAAGCTGGATTATACTAAGAATTGGAATACCAACATGAAATACGAAAGAACCAAAAATTACAGACGCCATCATGTTAGCCTCTCTGACTATGCCCCTTTGAGATATACCCACAGGTCATCCACGGAGGCAGACTTCCTTAACAGCGATTTAAATGCTTGCAGTTGTTCTACGCTTTCAAGTGTTCTGACAACGGCCATAAGTGCGGCTGCCTTATCTGCGTACTTGATCTCAAGCACCACTTCTATCCCCTCTATCAGCCCATTGCGTTGTCCCTCTATCAACCCCTTGCGTTGTCCCTCTGCAAGACCTTCATCAA
>JADGAE010000020.1 GCA_015232165.1 Nitrospirota bacterium | reverse complement strand
CGAGCGGAGTCGCCCCTTTCTTTCTTTGTATCGCATGCAATCGAAACGCGCTATAAACTATATAGTTTTGTTTGAAAATAATTACAATGCCGGATAACACTTCACTCATAGAGAGGGTAAACCACATATACAAGCGCATCTCCTATGCGGCCATGCGTGCCGGCAGGAGCCCCGAGGAGGTCAAGCTCATCGCCGTCAGCAAGCATATCCCGATGACAGCCATTGAACAGGCCATAGACGTTGGTTTGAGGCATTTTGGGGAGAGCTACATCCAGGAGGCGGTGAAAAAGATCGAGACATCTACCAACGACCAATCCGCAACCCGGCTGTCATGGCACCTGATAGGCCACCTGCAGAGAAACAAGGTCAGACATGCCGTGGGCCTCTTTGACGTCATCCACTGCCTGGATAGCCTGGAGCTTGCACGAGACATAGACCTTTACGCCGCAAGACTTGGCAAGGTACAGCGTGTCCTCATACAGGTGAAGTTGGCCGATGAACACACCAAAAGCGGCGTCGATCCGGAGATGGTGCCGGCGTTGGTTGATAACATCGCGGCCCTGAACCATGTGCGCCTGGAGGGGCTGATGACCATCCCGCCGTATCTTGACAACCCACAAGAGGTCAGGCTGTACTTCAGGCAGTTGAATCAGCTCAGAGAGACCATCTATGGCATGGGTTACAAGGACCTTGAACTCTCAATGGGGATGTCCAACGACTATGAGGTCGCCATCGAGGAGGGCGCTACGATGGTCAGGGTCGGTACCGCCATCTTTGGTCAGCGGTAAGACGTGGACGTCATAAACACCAACCTCATAAACGAAACGCGCGTCATCGAGACGTTTAAGTCTCTGGTTGAGATACCGTCACCGTCGTTTCAGGAGCAGGAGATAGGCATACGGCTTGTTGAGATGTTGCGGGGCCTTTCATTTGAGGTTGAGACGCTTGACTATCAACATTCATTTAACATATTGGCGCGAAAGCGGGGCAATATAGCGGGTGCCAATTCGTTGTTGTTAAGTGCCCACATGGACACGGTGCAACCCACCCCCACCACCGACAGTTACAACCACAAGGACGGAGTCATTGCCTCCAATGGGGCTACCATCCTTGGGGCGGATGACAAGAGCGGGATAGCCGAAATCCTGGAGGCCCTCACCGTGCTTGAGGAGACCGGCCTGCCCCACGGGGACATCGAGGTGCTCTTTACCTCGGCAGAGGAGAGGGGACTGTACGGGGCCAAGCAGGTTGATTACGGCAAGATAAGGAGTCGTTACGCACTGGTGCTGGACAGCAGTGGGGAGGTTGGACGTGTCGTCCTGGCCGCCCCCACCCACGTTGTATATCGGATGACGATCACTGGCAGGGCGGCACATGCAGGCATAGAACCCGAAAAGGGCACCAACTCAATCATCGCCGCGGCCAGGATAATGTCCGCCATAACCGATGGTCGGGTCAACTCCGACACCACTGCCAACGTAGGGGTTATCCGCGGGGGCAGCGCCACGAACATCGTCCCCGTTGAGACCGTCGTCGATGGTGAGTTTAGAAGTCTTACCCCAAGTGCCCTGGAAAAACTTATGGAGACCACCTTTAATACGGCAAGAGACATTGCCCGAAAAAATCAGGTCAAGCTGGCAATCAAGCACGAAATCATGTACGGAGGCTACAGTTTTAACGCTGAAGAGCCGTTTGTTGAACTCATAAGCGCTGCCATTAGTCGCTGTCAGATAGCGCCGGTTTATGTAAAGTCGGGTGGAGGTTCGGACGCCAATATATTCAACCAGCATGGGATAATGGCCATCCCGCTATCCACCGGTATGCAAAAACCCCATACCGCCGAAGAATACATCTACACCACCGACCTCATAAAAGGCAGCCTACTCATCCTTGAAGTTTTGGCATCATTAGCGCAGAGATAAGGGAATATAGCGCGTTTCGATTTGATTAACTACAAGATACACGGCATTTTAATGGGGTCGAGGGTGCTGGTCCCCTTTCTTCCTGCTTGTTATGGCTACTTATGCTCGTTTACTTGCTTCCGTGTACTGTCTGTTGTTGGATAGGGGGTGCTTAAATTTTTATGCACACACACTTGACAAACAACTCAACGATATCTATAATAAGAGCATAGACGTTAAGAATGTTCCTGGGTAGCTCAGCCGGCAGAGCGGGTGACTGTTAATCACTTGGTCGGGGGTTCGAATCCCTCCTCAGGAGCCAAAATAATAAGGAGTCCAAGCCCCCATTGAATAAACTATGAGATGAAGTACGTTGTACTAATAGGCGATGGAATGGCCGACAGACCCAATGATGCCCTGGGCGGGCTAACCCCGCTGCAAAAGGCTGTTACGGTCAACATGGACAGGCTGGCCTCAACCGGTGAAGTAGGTGTTGTGCGGACGGTGCCGAACGGTTTTCCCCCCGGATCGGATGTGGCAAATCTGTGCATATTGGGATATGACCCGGCACTATACTACTGTGGCAGGGCACCGCTGGAAGCCGCAAGCATGGGGATATCGCTGGAACCAACCGATGTGGCATTCAGATGCAATCTCGTGTGCCTAAATTTTGGCGCTCCCGATATCAAGGGCGAACATGGCGGTGGATGGTCGGACAAGACGCTCATGGAGGACTACAGCTCGGGGCACATAAGCACCGAAGATGCCAAAGCACTCATCGACAGCCTCAACGAAAAACTATCAGACGACCGTATAAAATTTCATCATGGCGTGAGTTACCGCCACCTCATGCGTTTAAAGACCAAAGACGATAAAGAGGCCGAGGACTACGTTAACCTCAATTGCACCCCCCCACACGACATAACCGGCAGAGAGGCATCAGGGTTCTTGCCCACCGGCGACGCCAACAGACTCATCCTGGATGCCATGTATAGATCAATAGATGTGTTGAGGGATCACCCCGTAAACGCAAGGAGAAGACAAGAGGGCAAACGTATCGCCAACAGCATCTGGCTGTGGGGACAGGGCAGGAGACCCAACATGCCGCTATTTAAGGAAAAATACGGGATCGAAGGCTCCCTGATTAGTGCCGTAGACCTCACACGCGGCTTGGGTGTGTGCGCCGGATTTAATATAATCAAGGTGCCCGGGGCTACGGGCTATCTGGATACAAACTACGCAGGTAAGGCCGCTTATGGCGTGGAGGCCCTAAAGGACGTTGACTTTGTGTACATACACGTGGAGGCCCCAGATGAGGCAGGACACTCCGGCAGACTGGATGACAAGCTCAAGGCTATCGAGGACTTTGACCGCCTGGTGGTAGGCAATGTCATGGAGGCCCTGAAGGACCTCAAGGACGACTACAGGGTGTTGTTGATGCCGGACCATGCCACGCCCCTCAGCCTCAAGACCCACACCGATGAACCCGTCCCGTTTGTAGTCTATGACAGCCGTCACCCCAAAGACAACGGCAACCTGTCCTATGACGAGGGTATCGCTACAATGAAGGATATCATGACCTTTGACGAAGGTCACAGACTGATGGACTACTTCATAAGTCCGCAACAACAGAGTAATCTAAACGAATAATCTAAACAGAGTTTCGGGATAAATCAATAGAAGGGAAGACTTAACTTAATGCTGATTGTACAAAAATACGGCGGAACCTCCGTTGGCAGCGTAGAGCGGATGAGGGCGGTTGCACAGCGAGCGGTGGCCTGCAAGAGGGAAGGTAACGACGTAGTGATAATTGTCTCTGCCATGTCTGGAGAGACGGACAGACTGATAGAGCTGGCCAGGTCCGTAAATCCTGTCCCCGTCGAAAGGGAACTGGACATGCTCCTGTCAACCGGAGAGCGTGTCAGCGCCTCACTGGTGGCAATGGCCATAGAGAATCTCGGCCAAAAGGCGCTCTCCTTAACCGGTCGACAGGTTGGGATATTGACCGATACCGCCTACACCAAGGCAAAGATAGAAAAGGTAACCGGGGAGCGTGTCAAGGACGCCATACAAAAGGGCTATATAGCCGTGATTGCGGGCTTCCAGGGAATAACGAGCGAGACCTCTGATGTTACCACGCTTGGCAGGGGTGGTTCCGACCTGACCGCGGTGGCGGTGGCCGCTGCCCTTAATGCAGACCTGTGCGAGATATACACCGATGTCGATGGCGTCTACACCGCCGACCCCAACATCGTCAATAGCGCCAGAAAACTGGACAAGATATCGTATGACGAGATGCTGGAGCTGGCCAGTCTTGGGGCAAAGGTGTTGCAAACAAGGTCTGTGGAGTATGCGAAAAAATATGAAGTACCGGTGGTGGTACGTTCGAGTTTTAATTTTTTACCGGGTACGCTCGTAGTCAAGGAGGATTTAGGTATGGAGAACGTTGTTGTTTCAGGAGTAGCACACGACAAGAATCAGGTCAAGATAACCATAGCGGATGTGCCCGACCGACCGGGGATTGCCGCGACAATCTTTACAACCCTTGCGGAGAAGGCTATCGTTGTCGATATGATCGTGCAAAACGTCAGCACCGATGGTAAGTCTACCGATATATCGTTTACGGTGACAAAGGCCGACCAGAGACCGGCCATAGATGCCACAAAGACGCTGGCCGACTCACTGGGTGCCAGGGGAGTGGTCGTAAACGATGACATCGCCAAGGTCTCCATCGTCGGAGTGGGCATGAGGACACACTGTGGCGTGGCGGCAAGGATGTTTAAGACCCTGTCGGATAACAACATCAATATCATGATGATCAGCACCTCGGAGATAAAACTGTCGTGTGTCATAGACGGCAAGTATACAGAGCTGGCCGTAAGAGAGTTGCATAAGGCCTTTGAACTAGATTAAGAAATAGAGATCGATAGGCAGGTGAGAAAGGTTTTTGTGTTTATATTGTTTGTCTTTGTGTTTGGTTGCACCAAGAAGACTGTTGTCAGAGAGGATGTATATAAGCCTCCTGTCCCAAAGGAAGAAACACCACAACAGGTACAGCCTTCCCCAATGCCAAAGACCCCCCATGACATACTTCGGGACAATATCCCTCAGATGTCGTCGTCGTTTTTGGGTGCCAAGTATAAGTTAGGTGCAAACCCCGATGATGACTCCTCCTACACCGATTGCTCTCACCTCATATGTGCCGTTATCAGAAAAAGTCTAGCAGGGTCCGATTACGAGTTCAAGCCCTATTACGTCAGCACGGACAAGATATATGAAAGCACCTACAAGATAGAAAAAGACGACGTAAGACCCGGCGACATAATCTTCTTTAAGGACGCAAAAAGGCAATTGAATCATATCGGAGTAGTGAACAAAACCACGCCTGACCACATCAGCTTTATCCACGCATCAAGTCAGGCCGGCGTGATCGAACGCTCAACAAACTCGGAAAGCTGGTACTACTACTGGCGCTACAGATTTGATTCCTTCAGACGCTGGAAGGACGAGGTCTTTGCCAGAAAAAAGTACTCGATGAACTCCGAGTGAACGACGGTATGGCAACGACAAGACAAAAGTCCTTATGTGCGATTATTTATAGGCTAACGGTGTCATCAATGGCAGGATTAAATCTTTATCGATTTATAACCGAAACATATTAGGTAAGGAGACATCTTATGATAGAGACACGGAGGGAGCACTATTTCATAATAGGCAGTGCCATTTATGCCGTTGAGGTTGTCACACGAGACAGCGGTACGGTGACCTCGTTTTGCAGGATACCCAATACAAAGAGGTTGATCAGGGAGTGTGCAGACAAAGACGAGGCGGCAAAATACCTCAAGGACCTGCTGCAACAAACCAAAAGGGAGTGTTGATGTGGATGTAGAAAAAATAAGAAAAACAGAGGCCATATTAAAAAGCATTGGTATACCAACTCAATCAAAGATACTTGTAGAGCTAAATGCCGAGATCAATAAGGTCAACGTAAGCATACAGAATATAGCCAACCTTGTAAGTAAAGACGTGGCACTGTCAGCTCAGATACTAAAAGTGGCCAACTCGCCTTTCTTTGCCGTTCGCAAGTGTGACTCAATCGTAGGTGCCATAAATGTGTTGGGCCTGAATAACTTTAAAAGCATCGTGCTCGTATCTGCGATGAAAAACGCAATAAAAATAGACAATCCAGTCCTGGAGAAATTCTGGAACCATTCGATGTTAGTGGCCAGGGTTGCCTCGTTGATTGCCAAAAAACTACGGGATGTCCCCGACAACCATGCCTTTATGGCCGGTCTGTTCCACGACTGTGCCACTCCGTATTTGTTAAGAAAATTCCCAGCCTATGCCAAAGATATTGATATGGCACTAGGTAACGATACCGATATAGTTGAGATTGAAGACCGCGAGTTCAACACCTCTCACGCCGTAGGGGGCTATATCATAGCAAAATCAATGGGCCTGACGGATGATATCTGCAACATAATAATGCATCACCATAACCCTGATATAAGCATCCATGGAAATCCAATCGACAGAAGACTTGCGGCATGCCTGTTTATCGCCGATTGCATCAGTTTCTGCCAGGGCCTGGCCGGTTCTGACAGCAGCGCTTGTATCGATAAACTGCTGTCATATAAGCAGGCATTGTTTGAACTAGACCTGGACAGAGACGACCTTGTAAGTCTTTCCGAGGATGTTGACGAGGTATCAGCACAACTGGTCTGACTTTGAAGCAATCAATGTATTGCTGTTTTGACGGCAATGACAGTAGACGGTATTTTGTACCCATCCGTACCTGTGCCCGACCCAATCAGGGTGCATTCCTGCAGCAATCCACTACCCCTAACTTTCTTATGCACACCTTAGAGACAGGGCAATCGCATTTGACCGGAAGAAGAAAAGAATGGGGGACTTTGTCCCCCCTCAGACCCCTCTACAAGGGAGCACTGCCCCCTTGACCCCGTAAAGTGCTATATTGATTAGGTTGGAAATTGGTTATTTTAACATAAAAAACATCATGATCATTTCAAATGCGATTGCCCTACCCTTAGAGATAAAAAAAAGTGTAAATTCCTTCCGTTATGATATACTATAGCCAATGTAATGGGAAGGTTGATGTAAGATATACGCAGTGCAAAAGAAATGGATTATAAACAGAACTAACAGGGAGTTCATAGATTATCTGTCCAAGGCCGCGGGCATTTCGCCAATTGTAGCGCAGATAATGATCAATCGGAGTATTAAGACCCCCGAGAAGGTGAAGAGTTTTTTTTCGGCCTCCCTCGACACCCTGTCTGATCCCTACGAACTTCCGGGGATGGAGAGGGCCGTTGATCGAATAATGAACGCCATCAGTAACGGTCAACGCATGTTGGTACACGGTGATTACGATGCCGACGGCACAACGGCCACGGCCATACTGGTTGAGACTCTGTTGAGACTGGACGGTATTGTAGAGTATTTTATCCCTACGAGGTTTAAGCATGGTTATGGTTTTCACGGGGCCGCTGTGGAGATTGCCAGAGACCACAACGTGGGTCTCATCATAACCGTGGATTGCGGCATTAGTTCCTTTGAGGCAGTGGAATTGGCAAACAGCCTTGGTATAGATGTCATCGTGACGGACCACCACGAACCACTGTGGAGCGACAAGGGGATTGATGGCGGTGAGGGGGGTGCTGCATCTGCCGTATTGCCCGGAGCCTTTTGCATCGTTAATCCGAAGCTCACCGGTGTGGATAATCCGCTTTCCATACTGACGGGGGCCGGCGTGTCCTTGAAACTATCCATGGCGCTGATGGCAAGAAGGGACGAGATGGAAGATTTTACGTCACTACTGGACATTGCCGCAATCGGTACAATAGCCGACGTAGCGCCGCTGATTGGTGACAACAGGGCGATAGTCAAGGAGGGGCTGCGAGTGCTTGCAAACAAAAAGCGTGTTGGGTTGAGGGCGCTTCTGGCGGCCACCGGCATGAGTGAGCGTGCCCTGGAACCGGACTTTATGTCCTATTCGGTTATCCCGAGGATCAATGCCGCCGGTAGAATGGCTGATGCCACCTCCGTGGTCAAGCTACTGATTACGGAGTCCCTGGAGGAAGCCGAAACCATCGCACAATACCTAAATAGCGTAAACATTGAAAGGCAGCGCGTTGAGGAGTATGTCCTTGAGATGTCGCTCATTCAGGTCCAACGCAAGGGGTTTGACAAGGTAATTGTCATTGCCGATGAGGGCTGGCATGAGGGTGTGTTGGGGATAGTGGCCTCAAAGATGGTTGACCGGTATGGTTTACCTGCCGTGGTTTTTTCCATGAAGAATGGGATAGCCAGGGGGTCGGCCAGGAGTGTGCCGGAGCTGGATATCTGTGACGCCATCTCCCATTGCTCCGAGTGTGTTATACAGTTTGGCGGCCACCGGCAGGCGGCAGGACTTACGCTAAAGGAGGAGGACATCGACAGGTTTGAGACCCTTATCAATGAACACGTAAAAAAAACCATTGCCAATAGCGATTTTACACCCATAATAAACATCGATGCCGACGTCGCCCTCAAAGACGTAAATACCAAGCTCCTGACCGAATTATCAAGACTCTCTCCCTATGGCTACGGCAACCCTGAGCCAATCCTGGGGGCAAAGGGACTGATGACGTTAAACCCCAGGATAGTTGGTAAAAATCACCTGAAACTAAGACTCGGCTATAACGGCTACATAATTGATGCCATAGGCTATGACCTAGGGGGGTATTTGCAAGAGCTGTCGATGCACGAAAGGTTCGACGTTGCCTTTACACCAACCATTAACTCCTACAACGGCATCAGGTCCGTTCAACTAAACGTAAAGGCCTTCAGACCAAGCGATTAATCTGCCTGGAGGTAGATTGTGGTGCTACCTGTTAAAAAGTGCTTCTGCAAAAACCGCCCGTAATCATTATCCTGTCTCAAATATTTGCATTTATAGCGCGTTTCGATTGGATTAACTACAAAATTCACGACACTTTAATGGGGTCAAGGGGGCTTCTTCGTGGCCGGGGCGCCCCGCCCCTCCCCTTGTGGGTGGGTCTGAGGGAGGGGGTCGGCGACCCTTGGCATATAGGCAAAGCCCTCCATTCTTTCTTTGTATTGCACCCAATCGAAACGCGCTATAAAAGGTTGCTTAACGGTGAATGATCCAATGGAGACAGCACTATATATACACATACCGTTTTGCCTGAGAAAGTGCGACTACTGTGATTTCTACTCGGTGCTTTTCGACGGCGATGTGGCAAGGCGGTACATGGAGGCATTAAGGAGGGAACTGTTGCTGAGGAGGCATGAGATAGGGCAACTTAGAACCATCTTCATCGGCGGGGGGACTCCCACGGTCCTCAAAGGTGAGGATTTGGCCGAGTTTATGCAGTTTATCGTGCAGAACCTCGAACTTGCCACCGACGTTGAGATCACCACGGAGGCCAACCCTCTGACCGTACCCCCCCAAAAACTCGCCCTCCTAAAAAGCGCGGGGATAAATCGCCTGAGCCTCGGGGTGCAGTCCTTTGACGATGCCATACTGCGGAGGCTGGGAAGGGTGCATGACGGCAACCAGGCCGGAAGGGCTATTGAGGCCGTGGCCAAGGTCTTTAGCAACTACTCAATCGACTTGCTCTACGCCGTTACCGGTCAGAGCCTTGACTGCTGGTATTCAACGCTGGTTGAGGCGGTTGCCTGTGGCCCCTGCCACGTATCGGCCTACGAGCTGACTATTGAACCCTCCACGCCACTTGCCAGAACAGGGGTGGTACTGCCCCATGAAGACGTGGCCGTTGAAATGTTTGACCTTGCCGCCGATTACCTTACCCGGAGCGGATACATACACTACGAGATATCAAATCATGCCCGCCCTGGTTGTCAATGTCTCCATAACCTCAACTACTGGCGGGGGGGCGGATACGTTGGCGTAGGGGCCGGGGCACACTCATACACAGCAGGCAGGAGGTTTTTCAACATCGCCGACGTCGCTCACTACATCACGGCCATATCGGATGATACGTTGCCAATTGAGGGGTTGGTTGAGATAACGCCGCAAATCGCTCAACAGGAGGCCATACTCTTGGGACTGAGAACCATCGAGGGTGTGAGGGCTGTCATAAGCCCCGTAATAGACGAGCTACAGAGGCAGGGGCTGGTGAGCTTCAAAGACGGGGTCTTAAGCCTTACGCACAGGGGTATGCTTGTAAGCAATCAGGTAATAGGACAGATCATTGCTGCGGGAGATGTTGAGCTCCGTGAGGATATTGACACCAAATGACCTTTTATGCTACATTGAAAGTACATGCGAGAGTGGCGGAACTGGCAGACGCGCTGGACTTAGGATCCAGTGGGGAAACCCGTAGGGGTTCAACTCCCCTCCCTCGCATTACCTTATAAATCAACAGTTTATTGAACTCACTAAAGTCGTCTACTGAAGGAAGGGCAAACTGAATTACCCCTAAATAGGGATGTTGCATTAAAGATCGACAGGTATCCGCACCACGACAAAGCTTACCACTTCTCATACCATGCTGGGGTATTAATCTTACCCATTCACTTTACGAAATAGCCCTTTTTTTCGTGCAGGTTAATAGTTTAGAGTGCCTTTAATTATGACTCTTGTTATTTTTACAGCCTGAATCGCTGCTGAAAACACGCAATGTATAAATTTCATAGGCATTTCTGTTATACTATTAGAAACCTTCATGAATAGGAGTCATATTCACCCCCGCCGATGAAAATGTATTTTCACGGTAACTTAGGATTGAGCATTATGGGGTCAAGGGGACTGGTCCCCTTGCAGGGGGGATCTGAAGGGGGGGCGGAGCCGCCCCCTTCTTTCTTCGTTTGAATGGGCAGGTACTTTATTTTCACGGTAAATAAGCGGATATTTTTTTAAGCGAGCAATATAGTTCAAAGCCGGAAAGGAGGCCAAGATGGAAACGAGTAAGTATAAAGTAGACTACGGGTTTACTAAGGAGACCTTCCCCCTTGGTACGCACATGTGCTATGTATACAATGACGACATGGAACGCAGGAAGGTGATGAGAAAGTTTGTGGAGAGTGGTCTTTTGGCAAATGAAAAGGTGGTATACCTTGCGGATGTGGCCACGACGGATGACATAAACAATTACCTCAAGGCCATGGACCTGGAGGTTGACCAGGCAAGAAAGAGCGGCCAGCTTGTTATGGAGACGGCCATGAGGGGGTACTGCCCCGATGGCTGTTTCGATATTGAGCGTATGATGCAGACCTGGAGGGATTTCTATGATCTCAGCCGGAGCGAAGGCTATGCAGCGATGCGCGGCACGGGTGAGACATGGTGGACACAACGGGGAGTACCCGGCTCCGAGCATTGGATAGAGTATGAGGCCATGCTTAACAAGCTCGTACTGGACTACCCCTTCAGCGGCATCATCTGCCAGTATGACGCTAAGATGTACAACGGGGCAACCATCTTTGACGTCCTCAGCGTACACCCGTTGATGATTGTCCAGGGACAGGTGTTAAGAAACCCGTACTACATACAACCGGATGAGTTTCTGGCCAAAATGGGGCACTAATTTACTTTAATGAGTGGGGGAGGACTTATCCAGGCAGACATTGTAGGAAGACTTCTTGTAATCCAGGAGACACTCGATGTCATGCCTAATGTAAAGGGCATGGCCGAGTTCCTGGATCGGGCGCTGCTGGAGGTGCCGGGGCTTGATGCAATCTACATATGCCATAGAGGGCGGCTTTTTATGTCATCAAACGTGGAATTCCCCTGTTGTTCGGGTCGTGAGCAGCGGGCAGAGGATTATCGCGAACACGAATGTGCCATAGAAAACGTACAGGGTATGAAGGTAATGTCATTGAGAACCATAAATGCCCTCCACGGCTACCTCATACTGGATGTAACAGACCCCGAGCAATTTGCCCCCTACGAACCGTTCCTGAAAAACATATGCAACGTCCTCTCCAGGACGATTGAAAACCGAGAGACTATGCAAAGCCTTAAGGAGGCCAACCTCAAACTTCAAAAGGCACGCGATATGCTGGAAGAGAGTGTATTGCAGCGCACGGAACAGCTCAGAGAGAGCGAAGAACGGTACAGAGGCATGTTCTACGACACCAGGGCCGTTATGCTCTTGATAGAGTCAGATACCCTGAGCATTGTAGATGCAAACGATGCCGCATGCCGCTTTTATGGCTACAGCAGAGAAGCGCTAAAGACCATGAAGATACAGGACATCAATATGTTACCACTGGATAAGGTTTATAACATAGTGCAGAGATTAAAGACCCACCAGAGCGATCACTTCTTTATGCGCCATAAGCTGGCAAGTGGTAAGATCAGAGATGTGGAGATATATGCGGGACCTGTGATGATAAAGGGCAAGGTGTACATCTGTTCGGTGATCCACGACATAACGGAGCGTGTGCGTGCGCAGGAGTATCTGCATTTATTTAAATATCTCATAGATCAGACAAATGACGCCATATTCATAATAGAACCCGTGACGGCTCGGGTCCTGGATGCAAATGAGAAGGCGTGCGCCAGTCTGGATTATACAAAAGAGGAACTCCTCAATCTCAGAGTACTTGACGTTGATGCCGTAGTAATAGGGGAGGCGGCTTGGAGGGAACACGTAACCCAACTCAGGAGTGCCACCGCCCTTGTCTTTGAAAGCAAGCACAGACGCAGGGATGGTTCCGTTTTTGACGTGGAGATAAACGTCAAGTACGTCTATAGTGAGATAAACAATTATATGGTGGCCGTGGCCCGTGATATAAGCGAGAGAAAGCGCTATGAAAACAGTCTCCTTAAAATGACGCAACAGCTTGAGGAACTCAACAGGACACTCAAGGACAGGGTATCCGAGGAGGTTGAAAAGAACCGTCTGAAAGACCTCATCATGTATGACCAGGCCCGTCACACGGCCCTGGGTGAGTTGCTTGTCAACATTGCCCACCACTGGCGCCAACCGCTATGTACAATAGGCCTGATGGTCCAGGACATCAAGGATGCCTATAACTACAACGAACTAAACGAACAGTACATAGACAATTCCGTAAATACTATGATGAGAGAAGTCCTGGGACTATCAGATACCATAGACAACTTCAAGAGTTTCTACGTACATGATAAGGATATGACCCATTTCAATCTTTCAGAGGTTGTAAGCAAGACTGTCTCTATCATAAAGGATTACTTTAGGGGTAGAAACACAACCATTTATACGTATGTAGATAATAACATAACCCTATATGGGTATCCGGATGAGTTTTCGCAGGTTATCCTAAACATCCTCAGTAATACAAGGGACGCATTTGAAGAAAGGATGGTTGTCAACGGCCTGATCAAAATAGAAACGCACCCAAATTCCCCCTCCGGCACCGTCATGTTGACGATTACCGACAATGGTGGCGGTATAAGTGACGACATGATAGGGAAGGTATTTGACCCGTATTTTACCACGAAGGCCAAGACCAGAGGGACCGGTCTGGGGTTGTACTCTGCAAAGATTATCATAGAAAAAAACATGAAAGGCACTATAAGCGTCTCAAACACCGACGATGGCTGTCAGTTCACAATAGAGGTTCAAAAGGAACATCCAATTGTTTAGCCATTAAGTTATCCCTTATTATAGCGCGTTTCTATTGCATGCGATACAAAGAAAGAAAGGGGCGACTCCGCTGTCACAGCGACGTTACCGCGCCCCCTTTAGAACCCCTGCAAGGGGACCAGTCCCCCACTGAGCCGGGGGTCGCTGACCCCTTGACCCCGTAAAAATGCCACATTTTTTTGTATTTAATCCAATCTAAATATGCTATATTATTTACGATACAAATTGGATTTTACAGCACGTATGATTATATTTAATGCAAAAAGCGAGAGGAAGGCTTTGTCCTCTTTACTTCTTACCCTTTCTGAAGACCCGCGAGATCGCGTCATCAAACAGCTCATATGCAGCCGGCACGGCAAAGAGGGTTAGAAACAGCGACGTGGCAAGTCCCCCGATTGTGGCGATGGCCATTGGGGAGCGAGTCTCCGACCCTTCGCCAACGCCCATGGCTATGGGTAGCATGCCAAATATCATGGCAACCGTGGTCATCAGTATGGGGCGAAGACGCACGGGACATG
>JADGAE010000019.1 GCA_015232165.1 Nitrospirota bacterium | reverse complement strand
AACTAATACTTTAAGGCAAGAAAAAAAGGGGCGGCTCCGCTCGCATAGCGACGTTGCCGCGCCCCCTTCAGAACCCCCCGCAAGGGGACCAGTCCCCTTGACCCCATTTTACCATGCTTTTTTAAGAGGATACGGGATAGTTTACCCTTAACGATGTTAAACCGTGTATTGGAGAAGAGCCACTCCTTCTCTTATTCTTATGGGCAGCGGCATGTTTACTCGTAGCATAAGGTGGAAGTTTCTGGCTGTTACGTTGGGTCTTGTTGTAAGCGTTGTAGCAATAATGACAGTCATCCACATATCCGTACAGAGAGCAGCCCTGAAAAACGAGTTTAATACACACATCGGGACAATTAAGGAGTCCATGAAGGAGAGGGCAAGGGACCTCGCTCATGGGCTGGCGTCTATAATTGACGAGGCGCTGGTTACCTTTGACATATCAGCCGTAATTACGCAGGTGAAAAAATCCGTCGAGACTGGTAAACACAGCGGTGAACCGGCATATATCATACTGATGGACAATGACTCAAGAGCGCTTATTCATACCTTAAGACCTCAATTGCATCAGACCAGGCTCACAGACCCTGAAGACGTCTTTGCCATAGCCCAACATCAGGAAGTCATTAACGAGTTTACGAAAGATGCAAATGAGTACATGGAGATTATCGTTCCGGTGACCCTTGCATCTCAACCGTGGGGGGTTCTGCGCATCGGTTATTCAAACAAGAGGCTTAACCAACTGATAAAAGACACACAGGATACCATTAAACGCAAGACACATGAGATGATCATACGGTCAATTGCAGTAGCCACCATATCCATTATTATAAGCGCAATCATTGCGTTGATCTTATCCGGCAGGCTTATAAGCCCTCTAGTCAGCCTCACAAGGATGGTGCAGGAGATAGTAAAAGGGCATTTCTCAGTGGTAGACCGGATAGCCGTCACGTCAAACGACGAGGTTGGCATCCTTGCCCACACCTTTGTAGAAATGACACGTAATCTGAGGTCATCACACAATCAGCTTGAACAATACACAAAGACTGTAGAAGAACCCACAAAGACAGAGACGGATGTACCCAAGACGATACAGATTCCTAACGTAATCAAATCTAAACATATCCATACGTTTATCACCCTTGATGATAACATCAATGCCTCTGTAGAGGATTCGGCGGAGCTTAATACCGGACTTGCCGCTTCACCCTTTGAAGAGCTTGACATTGTCTATGCGAGACTCGAGGATTTGTTCAAGCAGATAGGCACGGAAGGAGACGTCCAAACGAAGGTTCTTTTCATGGCTAATATGCTGATGCACACATGTTCAATAGATGAGGACATTGCACTGGGCACATTAATGATAAGGCAAAATACCAGATACACGATCAAACATCCGTTGCATACGGCGATAGTGTGTGAGATTGTAGCCAAGAAGCTTGGGTGGTCTGCACGGGATCGTTTATCCTTACTCTCGGCGGCCATTACGATGAATATTGCCATAATAGAACTGCAGGAGATGCTGCATAATCAAAAAGACCCGTTGACCGATCAACAGCGATTAGCCATTGAAAGTCACCCTCTGTACGGCATGGAATTCCTTAAAAGAAATAATGTTACTGACAAGTTGTGGTTAAATGCCGTCATGCAGCACCATGAGACCATAAACGGCAAAGGTTATCCCAAAGGACTAACGGGGGAAGATGTGTGTATGGCTGCCCGCATTGTCTATTCGGCTGACATATACTGCACGGCGGTAACGGGACGCAACTATCGCCGCCACCTCTCTCCGGCAGTTGCAATAAGGGATATATTCATAAACAAAGATCAAAAGTTCGATGCGGACGTGACAAAGGTCTTGATGAAGAACCTTGGTTTTTATCCTCCCGGTTCGTTTGTGAAGCTCAAGAACAATGAAATAGCGGTAGTGACACAACGCGCAGAGAAGGCAAATGCCCCCATAGTCCACACCGTTGTAAAGAGCAACGGTGTCAAGCCGTTGAACCCACTGCGCCGCGACACCGGCATAGACGAATTCTCCGTGAAGGCTATTGCCACCCCTGTTGAGGTCAACAGGTATCAACTATGGGACGACAGTGTGTTAAAAAAACCCAGAGCAACAAGGATAAAGCGTGACAGACTGCAAACAAGCATCCCTGCAAAGCTCCTTGATCCGGTGACAACCAAGACCTCCGACGTTATCATTATTTATATAAGTGAGTACGGCTGTCAACTGAAAACACCGGCAGTAGAGGGCAATCTCTATGTCGTCAACAAGAGCTATTACATTACATTCACACTCCTTGAAAAAGTCTTTGAGGATATCGACTGCGTGGTAAAACACTATCAAGTTAAAGACGACAGCCAGTTGCTGGGCATAGCGTTCACCAACGCAAACGGCGAACTCAAAAACACGATAACCAAAGTGAACGGCTTATCAGGCAAAAATCCCATATGGAGTTGAAATTTAAATACGTATCCTCTAAAAAAAACATGGTAAACCGTTTAAAGACATGGATTCCAGCTTTAGCTGGAATGACCGTAATAGCCGACATATACATGTCATTCCTGCGAAAGCAGGAATCCAGGGGACGTAAAAAAATAGTTACACATCGAATGATAATAAAATATGCAAATGACAATTATCTTGATACTCCGGCTTTTTGAGGTGGTAATTTTAGAAGTGGCAAACGGGTTTTTATGATCAGAGATTTCAGCATAAGGTGGAAGTTTCTGGTTGTTGCGGTATGTCTTGTTGTAAGCGTTGTGGTAATAATGACCGTCATCCATATATCCGCCCAGGAAGCAGCCCTGAAAAACGAGCTTAATACACACATCAGGACAATGAAGGAGTCCATGAAGGAGAGGGCAAGGGACCTCGCTCATGGGCTGGTGTCTATAATTGACGAGGCGCTGGTTACCTTTGACATATCCGCCATAATCAAGCAGGTGAAAAAGTCCGTAGAGACGGGTAAACAGAGCGGTGAGCCGGCATATATCATACTGATGGACAACGACTCAATAGCGCTTATTCATACCTTAATGCCTCAATTGCGTCAGACCAAGCTTACCGAACCGGAGGACGTCTTTGCCATTGCTCAGAATCAGGAAGTCATTAACGAGTTTACAAAGGATGCAAATGAGTATATGGAAATTATTGTTCCGGTACAACTTGCATCTCAACCCTGGGGGGTTCTGCGCATCGGTTATTCAAACAAGAGACTTAACCAACTTATAAAGGACACACAAGGAACGATTAAACTCAAAACGCAGGAGATGATCGTCCGGTCAATTGTAGTGGCGATTATATACATTATAATAAACGCAGTTATTGTGTTGTTCATCTCCGGCACGCTTACAGGCCCCCTTATCAGCCTTACCAAGACGGCTGAGGATATATCGGAAGGACACTTCTCGGCGGCGGACCGGATAGCCGTCAGATCAGAAGATGAGGTTGGCATCCTGACCCGTACCTTTGTAGAGATGACCCATAAACTGAGGTCATCCCACGAGCAACTCGCTCAATACAACAGGACCCTTGAGGTCCGGGTAGAGGAACGGACAAGGCAACTGCATGAAATCAATGAAAACCTCAAAAACGAACGTAACCGCCTCGAGGCAGCCCACAAAAAGATCACCGACTCTATCGAATACGCCTCCATGATACAAAACTCGATATTGCCGGAGGACTCTGCCATAGCCAGGTACTTTGGCGAACACTTTGTCATATGGCAGCCCAAGGACGTAGTCGGAGGTGACATATATATAATAGACGAGCTTAGTCAACAGAATGAGTGTATCGTCTCCGTCATAGACTGCACGGGGCATGGCGTGCCCGGGGCCTTTGTCACGATGCTGGTAAGGACCATCTGGTCTAACGTGGTAGACAGTATAAAAACCGATAATGGAGGCTGCACCCCAGGAAGGATATTTTCGATGTTTAACAACTCTCTCCGTGAGCTGCTGAAACAGGATGTCGTTGACAGTCAGAGTAACGTGGGATTTGACGGCGGCGTGTTTTACTTAAATCGCAAACGCGGCATTGTGCGATATGCCGGGGCCAATGTCCCTCTCTTTGTGTGCAGGAATGGACATGTCGGTATTATCAAGGGGGATCGGCAGGGCGTGGGGTATAAGAAATCCAATCCGGATTATGTCTATCACGACATTGAGCTTGATGTTGTACAAGGCGACATATTCTACATTACCACCGACGGATACCTCGATCAAAACGGCGGCGAGAAAGACCTGCCATTTGGCAAGAGTCGTCTGGTATCAATAATCCAGAACAACTGGCATATACCAATGTCGGAACAAAGGGAAGTCCTTTTAGTGCAGCTTGATTCTTATCAGGCTCAAGCTGACCGCAATGATGACATAACCGTAGTCGGACTCAAGATATGAGGTGAATATGGAGGACTTAGACTCCTTGCGTTTTAATGTGGAGATAGGATAAAATGAGAGCGTCATGGCAGACAAAGACGAGTTAATCCATAAGGCCGAAGAAATTACCAAAGACTATAACAACACACCCGAGGTAAGGGAGGTCGTGGCAGGGCTATTGAAGAATTACGAAAAGACTGCCCACCGGCTTGACAGAATCACAAAGATCAGCGATCGTCAACAAAGGGAGGTCCTCGACGTCAACGAAAAACTCAATCAGGCATATGAAGAGCTAAAGCAGAGTCAGGATCGCCTGGTACAGGCCGAGAAGATGGCCTCATTGGGGCAGCTCGTTGCCGGCGTTGCCCATGAGATAAACACCCCGGTTGGCATAGCCGTAAGCGCCGCATCGCAATTGCAGTACCTGACAAAGACCATCGCAATCAATATCGCCAACAAGACCGCCAAAAAGGATGACCTGTTTCAGTACATGCACAACGCCGAGGAATCGAGCGAATTGATCCTTGCCAACCTCCAACGCACCAGCGAACTCGTAAGGAGCTTCAAGATGGTCTCCGCCGACCAGACCTCACACGAAAAAAGGAGATTCAACGTCAAGGAGTATGTGGAAAGCGTAATCATGAGTCTGAAACCCAAACTCAAACCGACCTCCATCAAGGTGGAGATAAAATGCCCCACTGATATAGTGATATACGGTTTTCCGGGGGCGCTTGCACAGGTGTTGACGAACTTTGTAATAAACGCCCTCATGCACGCCTATGACGATGACGCTGCGGGAACTATCCTGATAGATATCCATAGGGACGACACATTCGTTGTCATTAACTTCACGGACGATGGCAAGGGCATTGCCCCGGAGAACATGGCCAAGATATACGATCCCTTCTTTACGACAAACAGGGCGCGTGGAGGGACAGGGCTTGGGCTGCACATAATCTACAATACGGTAAGTCAGACACTCAAAGGTACAATCGAATGTCAGAGCACCCAGGGTAAAGGAACCACCTTTATCGTTAGAATCCCCTGTGATAAAGACGAAGAAGAAAAGAAAGAAGGCAGCGGCGGCGTTACCCCCCCCATGAAAGGGGTCACGGACCCACTGACCCCATAATGCTCGGGGCTGATACTCATTTTACAGGTGGTGCTCTATTTATGCAGGTTGGGGGATTTATGAGGGGTGGCGGAGCCGCACCCTTCTTGTCTTTAGTGCTAATGGCGCTACTTGCGATTCCTCCTGTCGTAGATGGTGCCGTTATCTATTTTTACAGTCCGGAGCTTAACATTGACAGCTTTAGCTCCTTAAAGAGGGCCTTTGACAACTACCTCTCCGGTTTTGGTGACTACCGGTTTCAGCCCTTCAAAGACAAGGAGACCTTCGAGAGGCACGTCAGCAGTCAAAATGATGGCATATTTTTGGTCTCCAGTTGGTACTACCTGATGATCAAGGGCAGCGTTAAGATGCGACCTGTCATGGTGGGTATGTTCAAGGGCAGGTCGGTGCAGAAGCGGGTACTGGTGGCAAACAAGAAGGTCGGCTCGATTGATAAACTCAGGGGTGCCAAGTTGGCTGCCTCCGGGACGCAAGAGTACAACCGCGAGATACTGCGGCAGATACTTGGCAACAGGAAGGACATATCAGACTCTGTAAGGATCATATCGGTGCCAAGGGACATAGACTCACTGATGTCGATAGGATTTGGCCTGGCCGACTATGCCATCACCACCGATAACAGCCTCGAAAAGCTCCAGACCATAGACCAGGAGGTCTACAACACAACCGTCAAACTGCTACAAAGCGATGACATAATGCTCCCCGTGATACTCGTACAAGAACCGGCAACAGAAATGAGCGATTCCAATAAATCCGGCAGTAGCGCCCTACTTACGGTTATCGAAAAGATGGGTAGCGACCCGGAAGGGGCAAAGATCATTAAGATGCTAGGCATTGATAATCTCAAGAGACTCAGCCGGTCGGAGATAAAGGCGCTTGAATAGACATATCTACGACGATCGCAATTTGTAAGTAATTTGTACTCAAATTTTGTCAACTATGATTTATTTGAGTTGGCCATGTCTTCTATGTTTTTGCGCAGCCACAGTAAGAGGACCATACCCGGGATGGCAGTTAAGGCGGTTATCAGGAAGAAGTTGGCCCACCCCACAGCCTCAACAACGATCCCGGAGGTGGGGGCAATCAGTATCCTCCCCATTGCGGCCAGGGATGACAGCAAGGCATATTGTGTGGCGCTGTAGCGCTGATGGCACAAGGTCATGATAAATGATACAAAAGAGGCCGTGCCCATCCCGCCGGTGAGGTTTTCAACCGCCACGGTGACAACCAGCATTGCGTAACTCTTGCCGGTGTAGGCCAGCGCCATGAACAAGAGGTTTGACACCCCCTGCAATATCCCAAACAGAAAGAGCGACCTGAAAAGCCCAAGCCTGATCATAAACGTACCACCAAACATAGCCCCGACAACCGTGGAGACCAACCCCAACCCCTTGTTGATGGTGCCCACCTCTGTGGCCGAAAATCCCATCCCCTTTAAGAGAAATGCAGTGCTCAGGGAACCGGCGTAGGCGTCGCTTAACTTGTACATGACGATAAACAGCAGTATCTTGATGGCCGAGTCCCTTGTGAAGTAGTCCTTTAACGGGCCCCACACAGCCTCTTGAAGATTTCGTGGCGGTTTCACGGCATCCTGTGGTTCCGGGGCAAGAAGAACCCCGATCAGGCCTACCGTCATCACTGCCGCCATCAGCAGGTAGGTGGCCTGCCATCCGATGTGGTCTGATATCACCAGGGCCAGTGCCCCGGAGGTCAACATCGCCATGCGATAGCCGGTGATAAATATCCCCGTCCCCAGGCCGCGTTCCTGCGGATGAAGGATGTCGGTCCTGTAGGCATCCGCGACGATGTCCAGCGATGCCGAGGCCATGGTCACTATAAGGGCAAAGGCCGCCATTAAAATCGGGCTGCTCCGAGGAGATATCATAGCCATCAGTGCAATACTCAGGATCAGGACTAACTGCATCAGAAACATCCACCCCCGGCGTCTACCCAGGTATGGCGGCACCAGGTGGTCCATCAGCGGAGACCACAGAAATTTGACCGTGTAGGGAAGACCGACAAGCGCAAACAACCCTATCGTGCGGATGTCCACTCCACAGCTCGTCATCAACGCCTGGAGTGTGCTGCCGGTGAGCGCCAGGGGCAGGCCAGAGGCAAACCCTATCGGCAACAACATGGCTATGCGGCGGCTGTTAAACACGCCAATGTAAGATGATACCTTCACAATGTCACTGGTTTATTGTAGTTGACTCACTACCAAAAAAAAAAGTGGGACAGAGGGGGCGGGGGAGGGCAATCGCATTTGAAATCTGCTGCATTGATGAAGGTATACTGAATGAGATAACATGTACTTAATTATGGGGTCAAGGGGACTGGTCCCCTTGCGGGGGAGGTCAAGGAGGGGGCGGAGCCGCCCTCCTTTTTTTTTTCTTAGGGTCTAATGCGATTGCCCTGGGGGGCGGCGCCCCCCGGCATAAAAGGGGCAAAGCCCTCCATCCTTTGTTTGTATTGCACGCAATCTAAACGCGCTATAAATCAGGTTTGTGAAATTCTTGTCATTCCGCGCAAACGGGAATCCACTCAACGTAGAACAAATCAGCCGTGCCTGGTTATTGACATTTTACAGGTTATTTTGTTAATATGCATGCTAAAACATCATATTAGGACGAGGTAAAATGCCTAAACGATCTGACATAAAAAAGATACTGCTGATAGGTTCCGGGCCAATAATAATCGGCCAGGCGTGCGAATTTGACTACTCAGGTACGCAGGCCTGCCATGCCCTCAGACAGGAGGGGTATAACGTGGTGCTGGTCAACTCCAACCCCGCCACCATCATGACCGACCCCGACACTGCCGATGCGATCTACATCGAACCGCTTAATGCCGCCACACTGGAGTTGATCATAAAACGGGAGCGCCCTGATGCACTCCTGCCAACGATGGGTGGACAAACGGCCCTCAATCTCACCGTAGACCTGGCCAACCTCGGGATACTTGACAAGTACAACGTTGAACTGATCGGAGCAAACCTGCAGGCTATCAACAAGGCCGAAGACAGAAGGCTGTTCAAGGAGGCAATGAGAAACATCGGTCTTAACGTCCCCACAAGCGGTATAGTTGTCTCCTTTGAGGAGGGGCTTGATGTCATCAGGGACGTTAAGTTCCCGGCCATCCTGCGACCTGCCTTTACCCTGGGTGGAACCGGAGGCGGGGTTGCATACAACATGGAGGAGTACGAAGACCTGCTCAAAAAGGCACTAAGTCTCAGTCCAAAGCACCAGGTGCTGGTGGAGCAATCGGTCATCGGATGGAAGGAGTACGAGCTGGAGGTCATGAGGGACCACGCCGACAACGTCGTGATAATCTGCTCCATTGAGAACTTTGACCCCATGGGCGTACACACCGGTGACTCCATAACCGTGGCCCCCGCGCAGACCCTCACAGACAAGGAATACCAACAGATGCGCGACGCGGCCATTGCCATAATCCGGGAGATCGGCGTGGACACCGGCGGGAGCAACATCCAGTTTGCCGTCAATCCAAGAGACGGGCAGATGATGGTAATCGAAATGAACCCGCGTGTATCGAGGAGTTCTGCCCTGGCAAGCAAGGCAACGGGGTTTCCCATTGCCAAGATAGCCGCAAAGCTCGCCGTGGGGTTGCGCCTGGATGAGATACAAAACGACATAACAAAAGAAACCCCTGCGTCCTTTGAGCCGACCATAGACTACGTCGTGACCAAGATACCGCGCTTTACCTTCGAGAAGTTCCCCGAGGCACAGAACACGCTCACCACGCAGATGAAGTCCGTGGGTGAGGTCATGGCCATCGGAAGGACGTTTAAGGAGTCCTTACAAAAGGCCATCAGGAGCCTTGAAAACGACACCTACGGCCTTGAGGAAACAGGCATAAGGGTAGATAAGCTCACCTTTGAGTCCAGGCTAAAGACGCCAAACTGCGAACGGCTCTGGTACGTGGCCGAGGCCCTCCGCCAGGGGATGACCGTTGAGAGGCTTTGCGAAATCACGGCGATAGACCCGTGGTTCCTAAACAACATCCTTGACATCGTAAATATGGAGCGAGAGTTAAAGACCAACGCCAACCTAAATGACAATACGGCCCCGGCAATCGTGAGGAGGGCCAAGGAGTATGGCTTTTCCGACAGGAGGCTGGCCTCTTTGCTTGGCGTGACCGAAAAGGCGGTCAGGGATTATCGCAGGCTTCGTGCTATTACGCCCGTCTACAAGATGGTTGACACCTGTGCGGCCGAGTTCAGTGCGGTCACGCCGTATCTATACTCGACGTATGAGCGGCCATTTTACCGGCTTACAGACGACGGCCAGACGCAGCCATTAGCCCGGTGTGAGGCGCACCCAACAACGCGTAAGAAGGTCGTGATCCTCGGATCGGGGCCAAACAGGATCGGCCAGGGCATAGAGTTTGACTACTGTTGTGTCCATGCCGTCTATGCCCTCAAGGAACTGGGGTATGAGACCATCATGGTCAACTGCAATCCCGAGACGGTCAGCACCGACTACGACACCTCCGACCGACTCTACTTTGAACCTCTGACGATTGAGGACGTGTTGGCAATCATAGAGCTTGAGCGTCCCGAGGGTGTGATCGTCCAGTTTGGGGGGCAGACGCCGCTTAAGTTGGCCGTCCCGCTTGAGCGTGAGGGCGTGCGGATACTTGGCACCTCCCCCGACGCCATTGACAGGGCCGAGGACAGGAGGCGTTTCAGCGACCTTATCAGCAAGTTAGGTCTGAGGCAGCCACGTAGTCGTACAGCCATGACCGTGGCAGAGGCCAGGGGGGCGGCGGCTCAGATTGGATATCCCATAATCGTTCGTCCCTCATACGTCCTTGGTGGGCGGGCGATGGAGATCGTCTACGACGAGGACTCGCTCGTTGCCTACATGGAAAGGGCCGTGAAGGTCTCCCCGGAGCATCCCGTGCTCATTGATATGTTTCTGGAGGATGCCATCGAGGTAGACGTTGATGCAATATCGGATGGCAGGGATGTCGTCATTGGCGGGGTCATGCAGCACATAGAGGAGGCCGGGATACATTCGGGTGATTCGGCCTGTTCCCTCCCGCCGTATTCCCTGGCTGACGACACGGTGGCCGAAATAAAGAAGCAGACCAGGGCCATTGCCCTTGAGCTGGGAGTCGTTGGGCTGATGAACATCCAGTTTGCGATAAAAGACAACCAGGAGCGTCCGGCAGCGGTAAAGAACCAGGAGCGTCCGGCAGCGGTAAAGAACGAGGTCTGGATACTGGAGGTCAACCCCCGCGCGTCGCGCACGATCCCCTACGTCAGCAAGGCCACGGGCGTGCCCCTTGCCAAGATGGCCGCAAAGGTCATGGCGGGCAAGACCATCAGGGAGCTTGGCATTGACAGGGAGCGGGTATTGCGTCATGTGGCGGTCAAGGAGTCGGTTTTTCCCTTTGATCGGTTCAGCGGGGTGGATATTCTGCTTGGGCCGGAGATGAAGTCAACGGGCGAGGTCATGGGGATCGACAGCGATTTTGGTCTGGCCTATGCCAAGGCGCAGGCATCCAGTTACAACAGCATCCCGCTGGCCGGCAAGATTTTCATAAGCGTCCGGGACAGGGACAAGGCCGCCACACTGGAGATCGCCAGGGCGTTGATTGTCAACGGTTTTTCGTTGATAGCCACCCGCGGGACGGCCGCTTATCTGGCAAGTGACGGATTGAAGGTCGAGGTCATAAACAAGGTCATGGAGGGTCGTCCCCACATCGTGGACAGCATAAAGAACAAGGACATCAGTTACATTATCAACACGGTCTCCGGCGCCCAGGCCAAGGCGGATTCCCACTCGATCCGGACAGCAGCCCTTCAGTACAAGGTTCCGTATTCTACAACCGTAGCCGGTGCCAGGGCACTCGTAAACGCCATAGAGATGCTAAAATCCAAAGAAGCAGGCATCAAAACCATCCAGGACTACCACAAAAGCATTCAAGTAGGCTGAAGAGAAAAGAAAAGAAGAAAGAAAGGGGCGGCTCCGCCCCCCTTCAGAACCCCCTGCAAGGGGGCCAGCCCCCTTGACCCCATTATGCTGGGTGGGTGGTAGTTGGGTTGAGGCGTGGGTATAAAATTGTGAGAGTGGGAATTATTCGGTTGTATGCTCATACACCTCTGCTGATATCGGGTCTGATGGTTTTGTTGGTGTGTATGCTGAAAAAATTGGTTTCTTGTTTGCCGTCACGCTTGTAGCTTATCCTCAGATGTGTTGGCAGCATATTGGTATCCTTTGTGTCGTAATCGGAACTCCACTGCCAGAGCTTTGTGACCATATCCATGACGTAGCTCTCAATCCGCACGTCGGTTACATCCTTGAGAATAACAAAGGAGCTGCCCTTTTTATAGGCCGACGATGAGTAGTCCCGTTCAATGTCTTCGTACTTCTTGGCATAGACGGGCAATTCGTAGTACGTCAGTGTAAATAGCCCCGATGAGTTCACCTTCTCCCCGATAATCCACACGACCACCGGAATGTTGCTTGAAAGCGGCGAGGCGCTGACATAGCTAACACCGTCGTGGGAGCATCGGAAATAGGGAAACTGTCTGTTGTTTTCACTGACAATGTAGTTGAGCATCCCCGAGACACTCTGATGCAGCCAGAACGACGAGGCATACCTGTGAAAGTCTATCCCCTCCTGCATCAGCTTCTTGTACTGTCCCAGGCCCTGATTCAGCGCCACCATCGACAGCATCACCATCGACGTAAATATCGTAACGGCTATGAGCACCTCTATCAGTGAATACCCCGGTGATGACGACCTATATGAGCGGTTGTTCAACGGCCCCCTTAGGTCTGTGCTTAAAGACCGTGACTTCGTATTCTCTTGAGAGTGTTTCGTAGGTCAGGGTGAAGTCCACCTTGTACAGGGATATCTCAAACAGACCGGTGCTGTTTGGTGAGATGGTGGGAGAGGATTCCCCTATTGGTATGGACTTCCAGGTCATTGTGACGCCCTCTCCAAGTTCAGCGGTGCTTGCTATGTTTTTCATCTCCGTGGCCTTGAGATAGTTTATCGCCACCGGCACCTTGGATGCCACCATGTTGGACTGCCGTACCTGTTGCAGCGTCTTAAAACCCACCCTGAATAGGTACATCGTAGCGGCAATGCTCGCCGTCAGGATAAGGCTCGCTATTAATATCTCAATTACAAGAAACCCGCTCTTGTTCAAAGGCTTAGTCATAGGGCATCTCCGTCACTTGCATGGCAGGCGGATGAAAAAGCTGGTGCCCCTGCCAGGTTCCGAGTTAAAGGTGATCTCTCCGCCATGCAGTTTGACGATCCCGTGGCTTATTGACATCCCAAGGCCCGTGCCAACGCCCACGGGCTTTGTCGTAAAGAAAGGTTCAAACATCCGATGTCTGTGTCTTTCCTCTATGCCGCGCCCCGTGTCGGTGAACTCTATTTCGACACATTCTTTTTGTTCACACTTGACCTCTCTGGTAGCTATGTGCAGCTCTCCCTTGCCCTGCAGTGCATCGGCTGCATTGGTGAGGATGTTGATAAATACCTCTTCTATTTGGGTTGCATCGGCCTTTATGTAACTCAGGTTCGGGTCAAGTGTGGTTGTTATAGAGACATTCTTGAGATTTGCGCCCCTGAGGACCTTTCTCAGGGGGAGGGTTATCTCTTCTACAGGCTTGTGACGTTCCTCAAGCAGCTCCAGTATGAGCGCATTTGTATCGACGTTGATTATCTTTGAGGTTATGGTGGCTGAAAACCGCAACAACCCGCCGATAACCCTCGAACACCTCTGTGCAGATTCCATGATCATCTCAAGTGATTCCCTGTCCTCTGCGTCCTTGTCGGATAAACGCTCCAGCATCATCGATGCAAACATAAGTATCCCGGTTAGCGGGGTGTTTATTTCGTGTGCAACACCGGCAGCCATCCTGCCAACAGCCGCCAGCCTCTGGGCCAGTCTCATCCGCTCCCGTGTCTGTCTCTCTTGCGTGACGTCGCGCAGGAGCAGGATGACACCCACGGTCTCTCCCGTGTCTTTGTCCTTGATTGGTGCCGCACTGCCCTCGACGTATATCCTGCCGTGACTACCCGGAAGCCTTTGCATCAACACACCACTGGCGGAGGTCACAACCGCACTACCAAGAACCATCTCTACAGGGTTTTCCAACTCCGTCTCAGAGTCCTCCGCCAGGATGCCAAAGACCTCTCTGACGGGTTTGTTCAGTGCATCTTCAACACTCCAGCCTGTTAAGGATACGGCATGTTGGTTGAGGTACGTCACCAGCCCCCTGGTATCGGCTGTAATCACGGCATCGCATATGCTATTAAACGTCGTGGAAAGCCACGCCTGACTCTCCCTGAGCCTCTGCTCAGCCTTGTGCTTGTAGATGGCAATCTCCACGGCTATTTGCAGTTCTCTCTCCTTAAACGGCTTGATCAGATATCCAAAAGGTTCGGCCAGTTTGGCACGCTCAATGGTCTTTTTGTCGGAGAATGCCGTGAGAAAAACAAACGGTATGTAAAAGCGGGAATATATCTCCGTGGCGGCCTCGATCCCATCCATCTCTCCGTCGAGCTTGATGTCCATAAGAACGAGGTCGGGTCTGAGTTGGTCAGCCCTTGCAATTGCCTTAACCGCCGTTGACACGATCCCAACGACCTCATACCCCATCTCCTGCAGGCGTATCTCTATGTCATTGGCAATGACCCACTCGTCCTCAACGATCAGTATCCTTGTCTTTGGCATATTCCATCACTCCTTATGATCTATAATATACAATTTTCCAGAGTCGGAAAGATATAGGAATGAAAACGTCGTAGAGGATTGCTGAAGATTATAGCATATTTCGATTGGATTAAATACAAAAAATGTCGCATTTTTACGGGGTCA
>JADGAE010000018.1 GCA_015232165.1 Nitrospirota bacterium | reverse complement strand
ATAAACTTTATGCTTAAGGTGGAGGATGCCAAGCTGCCCGATATCCAGAAGGCGCTAAAGGGCGCAGGCATCAAGGTCAAGAGTATTGTCGAGCTACATAAAGAGGGCACCCAGGAGGTGGCCAACACCCCGGAGGGAGACAAAACAGGAGGACAACAGTAGTGGCAACAGATAACGTAAACTCAGACATAAACGACGACGACTATGATAGAAGAGAGGATACCGGTATCATAGAGCCCACCCCGGAAGAGGCCAGACTAAACGGTATCAAGAAGATCCTCTTAAACGAGCGTCAGATGCTTCTGAAAGAGGCCAAGATGGAGATATCCAACTTCACCCGTGGCGAGGAAAAACAGCTTGTTGAGGCAGCCCTGGATGACGGCGATTGGTCCGTGGTTGACATCGCCGGAGAGATTATCTTACAGAAGCTGCATCACCACAAGATAAAGCTCAACAAGATAGACGAGGCGCTTAGGAAGATCAAAAACGGCTCCTATGGTGTGTGTGAGGATTGCGGCTCGTTTATCAACGAGGCACGTCTAAAGGTGCTACCCTATGCAACGATGTGCGTAGAGTGCAAGGAGAAGAGGGAAAAGCTTGAAGAGATAGAAAAGGAACACCCATTTCAGTAGAAGACCAGTGACCGTAGGGAACAAAAACCGAACATATTGACCGTAGGGAACAAAAACCTAAAATACTTCCGCCACCCCTATAATAGGGGTGTTCTCTCCGCCACAGAGGCAGTGTAAAGCAAAAAGCATCGAGTCAATCCTAAACCGGTCCCATCAAGCCGCTCTGCAAACATCACTACCGGGCGGCTTTTGATTGTGGTATATGGACGTTTTCATTTCAAGTGGGTAACCCAAGTTTAACGTATGGCATATTTCGACTTGATTAACCTCCATGCCCTTACGGACACAACAAACAATGAAATTTCTTGTTGGAAGAGAGCCAAGAATTCCGGTTGATTTAACCCAACATGCTGTGTCATATTGTGTCACACATGACATAATGTGGCACATGGAAAAAGATCGCAGTGCCGTAAACAGGCATGTTTTTTTTATTTATCTCCGGCATGGTTAATGCTAAACTGTATGTGTAACGATTTCCAAAGGGCATGAAGCTAACGATGGTTTTTAACCACCGTGTAAAAGTACCACGCATCAGGAGGATGAACATGTTTAAGGCAGTATCAGAGATGGGCAAGAGGGACGAGAGAGGTTTTACGTTGATAGAGTTGCTGATAGTTATAGCGATTATCGGCATATTGACCGCTATAGCAGTTCCGGCGTTCTTGGGTCAGAGGGAGAAGGCAAAGGTGAGGGCGGTTGAAGCAGGGGCAAAGGGAGCAATGTCAGACCTCCAGGGATATCTGGATTCCTATGTGGCAGGCGACCCGTATATAATAGTGACCAGCACGGCCGGTGGGCAGGGTTGTGTAGAGGCTACAAATGGTACGGCAACAGGCAAGACCTGCCAGGCTATGTACAACCAGGCCAGCACAAGCACCTACACCTCATTCCCGGGCGGCATAACCGATATACTTAACGACTTTATGAATCACCACTCCTTTAAGGGTGACAAGAGCCCGTTTACCGGTGGAGCACTGTTTGTTACAACACACACAACGGAGGGTGAGGTATTTGTAACCCCCAGTGGTACACGTGCGGTCAACATCACTGCATACGCAACCGATACAACCTCCCCGATCTTCAGTCAGGTTGTTACAACTCGGTAAAAGTTTCTCTGAACGGATAACCTAACGGCCTGAGAGTCAACTCAGACAAAGTGGACGGAATGGACAGGAGGTAGAAGTGCCTCCTGTCTGCTTTTTTTTGCCAAACGATATCATAGCGCGTTTCGATCTCATACAATACAAAAAAAGAAAGAAGGGAGGCGGCTCCGCCCCTCCCTCAGACCCACCCTGCAAGGGGAGGGGTGAGGCACCCCGGCCAAAAAGAAGTCCCCTTGACCCCATTAAAGTGCTGCGTTTGTTTGTATTTAATCCAATCGAAATCTGCTATAATAGAGCCATACAGATATGAACGTGGTAAAGGAATATCATAGCAGGATAAATGCAATATTGTTGTTAAACTAAGAATATGAGTATTGCTGAAATTAACTCCATCTATGACAATCACCCCTCTTGAATAAGACATTCATCCACCTTGCAATAATAATGGTTGTTGGTCTTTTGATCTATTCCAACACGCTTGAGGTACCTTTTATCTACGATGACGAGCCTAACATTATTAGCAACCCGACAATCAAGGACCTCCGGTACTTTACGGATAGTTCTACGATTGATGCATCTCGTGTGGATCAAGGCATCAAGCTTTTTTTCAGGACACGTTTTATCGGCTACCTTTCGTTGGCGATCAATTATAGACTAAACGGTCTTAATGTTGCGGGATATCACCTGTTTAATCTGTTGGTTCACATTGTAAACACCGTACTGCTGTACCGGTTTATCATCCTCACCCTCAATACTCCTTTCTTTTCAGGAGGGACACATCTAAAAACCCCACTCTCCCAATTATGCGCCCTGTTTGGTGCCCTCTTGTTTACAAGTCATCCTGTCCAGACACAGGCGGTTACCTATATCATCCAGAGGTTTGCATCCCTTGCTGCCACGTTTTATCTATTGACCGTCGTGATGTATATCACTGCGATGCTCTCTAATACCCCACGAACAAGATACGCACTCTATGCCATATCTGTCATCTCGTCGGTATGTGCAATGAAGACCAAGGAGATTGCTTTTACCGTACCGGTAACAATAGCGATATACGAGTTTATGTTCTTAGGTGGCAGTCTAAAGAAAAGGGTCATGTATCTGACGCCACTTTTTATGACAATGCTCATTATACCTCTTACGTTGATAGGCAACAATGCCTCTTTCTCAGGCGTTGAGGGCATCTCCGGTGCCATAGATATTGCAAGCACCCGGGACATTAGCAGATGGCATTACCTGATTACACAGTTTCGGGTGATAGTGATGTACATAAGGCTATTATTTCTTCCAATAAATCAGAGTCTGCTTTATGATTACCCTGTATATAGAACGTTTTTTAACATGGAGATACTTGCCTCACTGCTTTTAATTGTCTCGTTGATGGGATTGGCAATCCGCCTGTATATTTTATCAGGCAGGGCGGAGCAAAGACGCTATTTGAGGCTAGGCTCGTTTGGAATAACATGGTTTTTTGTAACTTTGTCGGTTGAGTCCGGCATAATAGCTATTTCCGACATTATCTATGAACACAGATTGTATCTGCCTATGGTGGGGTTTTGCTTTGTGTTTGTCTGCGTGTATATTATGGTTAGTGACAGAATTAAGAATAGTGAGAGGCTCAAGACCAAGTGGATTGTAACGGCGACTGTAATACTTATAATACTGTCACTTGCTGCAGCGACATATAATAGAAACGGCCTCTGGCACAGCAGGATTAGCCTGTGGTCGGATGTCGTAAAAAAATACCCAAACAATGCCGATTCTCAAAGCAATGCAGGGTGTGCTTATCATGAAGCCGGATTCCTCAAGGAAGCATTAAATCATTATCAGGCGGCGATAAGGCTCAACCCCAATGACGCCAAGACTCATAACAATATAGGGGCCGTTTATGTTGCAACAGGATTTCTCAATGAAGCCTTGACTCATTATCAGGCAGCGATAAGACTCAACCCCAATGACGCCAAGACCCATAACAATATAGGGGTCGTTTATGTTGCAACAGGATTTCTCAATGAAGCCTTGACTCATTATCAGGCAGCGATAAGACTCGACTTCTATGACGCCAAGATTCATAGGAACCTGGGCGAGCTTTACAACAGACAAAACAAGTTAGATGAGGCTATAGCAGAATACCAAAACGCCATAAGAATCAACCCGGATTATGTTGCGGCACGTAACAATCTTGGCAACGTCTATGTCACGCTTGGTCGTAACGAAGAGGCTATTAAAGAATTCCAGGCGGTCTTAAGACTAAACCCTCAAGATACTGATGCCAGGAGAAAACTTGACAGCTTAATAAAAACAACAGGGATGCAAACACACTGACACATTGTGTCATATGTGACATAATATGGCACTGCCTGCAAAGATCGTAGTGGCATAAACAGGGATATTTCAAGACATATCTCTGGCATGATTGCTGCAATACCTATAGACGTAATGAGCATATGGCATTTTAGGGATGGTTTTTAACCGTCCAATAAAACAGTACCAGGCAACAGGAGGATTAACATGTTTAAGGTAGTGTCAGAGATGAGCAAGAGGGATGAGAGAGGTTTTACCTTGATCGAGTTACTAATCGTTATAGCGATTATCGGTATATTAACCGCTATAGCAGTGCCGGCGTTCTTGGGGCAGAGGGAAAAGGCAAAGGTGAGAGCGGTTGAGTCGGGAGCAAAGGGAGCCGTATCAGACCTTCAGGGGTATCTGGATTCCTATGTAGCAGGAGACCCGTATATAATTGTAACCAGCACGGCCGGTGGCCAGGGTTGTGTAGAGGCTACAAATGGTACGGCAACAGGCAAGACCTGTCAGGCTATGTACAACCAGGCCAGCACAAGCACATACACCGCGTTCCCCAGTGGTATTACGGACATACTTAACGACTTTATTAATCACCACTCCTTCAAGGGTGACAAGAGCCCGTTTACCGGTGGAGCACTGTTTGTTACAACGCACACAACAGAGGGCGAGGTATTTGTAACCCCCAGTGGTACACGTGCGGTCAACATCACTGCATACGCAACCGATACAACCTCCCCAATATTTAGCCAGGTTGTTACAACACGGTAAACGTTTCTCTAAACGGATAACTTAACAGTCAGAGAGTTAAGAAAAGCAAAGCAGGCAGAGCAGGGCAGGGGACACGGAAGCAAGCACCCCTGCCCTGCTTTTTTTTTTTATAACCAAAACATAAAGGGGTTTTGTATCATCTTAAAAAAGCATGGTAAATTTCTTCTAATGTTTCAAAGGCATGGATTCTCGCTCCCTTCCCTGTTGTCGCCAGGGACATGGTTCGCGAGAATGACAATAATAATCGTTTCTCAACTATGCCTGCCCCTGGCTTGACCAGGGGTCATTCCTGCGCAGGCAGAAATCCAGGAAGCGTAAAAACATAGTTACCGTTGAATATAAAGAAGATTTCGATTTGGTTAAATACAAAATACATGGCATTTTTATGGGGTCAAGGGGACTGGTCCCCTTGCGGGGGGTTCTGAAGGGGGGCGGAGCCGCCCCTTTCTTTTCTTGTATTGCACACAATCGAAATGCGCTATAAAGAAGATACTGGGTTTTAATATGGATACGGTCAGTTGTATAAGGAGGAATTACGTGCTCATGTCCCTGGCAGGGACCGTGGTGTTTATGTGCGCCTTCCTGACGTATCTGCCCACATTATACAACGCCCCCGTGTGGGATGACCTGGTTGTAATTAATCATTACGCCCTGATTGATAAAAACAATCCCTATGACTTCCTGTTTAACAGCTACATGTATTATCGTCCGCTTGTTACCCTGTCCATGTCCGTAGACCACGGCATATGGGGGAGAAATACCTTTGGTTATCACCTTGGCAACTGCCTCATACACGGTACAAACGCACTGTTAGTCTTTGTGTCGCTTGTGTATTTTTTGCGACCCCACATGCCGTCAATGACCGCAGACGCAGGGTACAAGACAATATTGCTCATACCGCTGACGTCCTCACTGCTCTTTGCAGTCCATCCCATCAATACGGAGGCGGTGGCATGGATATCGGGCAGGACAGACCTGCTTGCAACAACGTTTTTCCTCCTGGCCTTCCTGGCCTTCATAGCCTACGAAAGAGACAGATCGGCAAAGACCCTGGCCCTCAGCGCCGTCTTCTTCTTCCTTTCGCTGACCTCAAAGGAAAACGGCATAGCCTTTGCCATCGTGGCCGTTATCTATGCGCTGACTACGAAGATGAACAGAAAGGACATACTAATCACCATTGGCGTGTTGTCAACCGTAGTGGTGTTGTACTTTGTCTTGAGAAGTGGTGCCGGTCTGAGGGATGTCTTGCTCAAACCGGGTTCAAAGGGCGCTTTTTTATCGGCGGATATATCCGTGGGCTATTTCATACACACCCTTGTCTATGGCTGCGGGTTTTATGTCGAAAAACTCCTCCTGCCTGTCAACCTAACTCTTATGCCAAAGATTCCAACAAGTCCCGTTTATATAATCGTCTTCCTGCTGCCAATTATCTATGGAATAATCCTGTATCTAAGGGTAATTAAGGCAGGGCTTTTTGTCTCTTTCATGCCGGCTATAGTCTTACACGTCCTGGATTCCTGCTTTCGCAGAAATGACAACACCTATTACCGTCATTCCCGTGAAAGCGGGAATCTATCTTACGAGGCCGTAAATGGAAATTTACCATGTTTTTTTGAGAAGGTACAGCTTTTTTATCTGTTGTGGATAGCGGTCACCCTGATGCCGTCGCTGACGATAATGTTTTCGCAGGTGGCAAACCCCCTGGGAGAACGCTACCTGTACCTGCCCTCGGTAGGTCTTGCCTCTCTGGTTGGACTTGCGGGATACAGGCTCCTTGTATCCCCCTCACTTGGCGCCCGGGGTAAGGGGAGAGTGTCCCTTGGCAGCGGGGTGTTTATGGCAATTGCGGTCTCATTGCTGCTGACGTTTTCATACCTGACCCACGACAGGCTCAAGGTCTGGAAGAATGACCTGCTGCTGTGGCAAGACACCGTAAAGAAAACCCCCGACTCCGTAGTCGCCCACACAAACTACGCCATAGCGCTCCTGCAGGAAAAAAACCTCACGGCTGCCGAGGATGAACTAACCATAGCCGTCAACCACCCCAAGAAGAGCCGGCAACAGTCCTCTGTTATCCTCAACACCCTTGCAACCCTCCACATGAAGAGGACCGACTATGCAAAGGCCGAAGAATTCCTGAAATCGGCCATCGAGGCAGACCCCGATAATCTCACCGCACGCAACAACCTTGGCTACCTGTACATGCGCCGCTCAGAACTCAGCTCCAATGACAAACATGCCCTCCTGACAAAGGCAATAGCCCTCTTTGAACATGCCTTAAGCGTCTCTCCCTACCTGAGACACACGCGCTTTAATCTGGGCCTGTGCTACCTCGAGCTCAACAAACTCGACCAGGCCGAGGTCGCCTTATCTACCGTCATTGATGGCGACCAGGGGGGGGAACTAGCAAAAAAGGCCGACTACTTCCTGCAACTGACACGAATGCGTAAAGAGGAGGTACTAAAAAACAATAAATTGTCAAGATAACATAGTTTATGTTAAAATCAATCATAGCTTAAAAAAAAGGAGGTACTTTATGGAGAAAGAGGGATTCAAGACGTATAACGAACACAGAGACAAAGGTTTCACGCTGGTGGAGGTTCTGGTAACCTTACTAATAATGGGCATACTTGCCGTCGTGGCCATACCAACCTATCTGGGGCAGCGGGAGAAGGCAAAGAGGGCTGAAGCAAAGGAAAACCTTGAGGCTATCAGGTTGCATCTTGAGCAGTATTTTAATGAAAACGGCTGCTACTACAGGACAGGGGGGCCACCAACCGTATGCACAAACGCAACGCTGTCCGGTGTTGCAAGCATCCAGGCATTCCTGCCCGGGTTTAAGCCCGGTAATACACAGGCGTTGAATTTTGTGTACTCCATCACCACCACCGGTACGGCCACTGCCTATATTGCCGGAGCAGTGGATAAGTCCGTTGCGACCTCTGTCTCATCAGGGGCAACGTGCGCCGCCGGCGAACTTAAGATAGATAACAACAACAACAGGTGCGGCTTTTAATGTAAGTACGTTAGAGGGATGATACCGTGACAATTGAAACCGAACAAGAAGCGGAAATGCATAGTTTTAGTCCGTGCTCGGTTGCGGCATCTACGTGTCATCCCTGTTGCAGTTTACCTATCTCCGAGACATTAAGCAGAAACGACACACTGCCATCAGGCATTATAGCGCTTCCGGAGAGAATTGGTATATGGGCAAACATACGCAACAACGGTTTGATAACCAGACTGATCGGTTCCTCGATCTCATCAACCTCCAGTCCAAAATCGCCGTCTTCACAGTGCAGAAACACCACGTGACACTGCCTCTTTAACCTGAACGCCTCCGCGTAATCCCCGCCGCTCCCCTGCCAATCCCAACCGATGACCTGCTCAAGCCGTAACAGCGGCACCAGACGCCGGCGGACACGAACCATAAGACGCTGCATCTTCCGCTGTACGTTGTCGCGGATATCTTCGTCGTAAAACGACAACAACTCTATGATATCGGCCTGTGAGACCGCAAACCGCTGCTCCGACGCTCGCACCAACAACACCGGCACTATTGCCATTGCCTGCGGGATGCAAATACGGAAGCGGGTCCCCTTGTCGGCGGTGCTAAGGATCGAGATCGTACCGCCAACCTTTTCGACCTCCCTCTTAACCACATCCATGCCCATACCCCGGCCTGATATCTTGCTGACCTTCCGTGCGGTTGAAAACCCCGGTTCCATGATAAACTTAAAGGCATCGCCGTCACTGATCCCCTCGGCCTGTTGAGGCGTAATCAGGCCAAGTTCAACGGCCTTTGCCCTGGTGCTGTTGACGTCAATGCCGGCACCGTCGTCTGAGACGTCAATATATATCTGGCCGTGTCTCTGTTGGGATGCCAGCTCTATCCTACCCAGGGGTGGTTTCCCCTTATCCTGTCGTACATCCGGGGGTTCGATCCCGTGGTCTACGGCATTGCGGATCAGGTGTCCAAGGATATCCTTGATCGACAACAGGACCACGCGATCAACTTCCGTGTCCTCACCACTCATTTGCAGATAGACCTTTTTCCCGGATTCTACGGCAAGGTCTCTCACCAGGCGATGGTACGTCTCCCATATCCGCCCAATTGGCTGGAGGCGATACTTGATGACCTCATCCTGAAGGGTTTGAAGGTGATGCGCCATCTCTTCAATATTTGTCTCCAGGTTGTGCGCAATAGAGTAACGCAACTGGTTAAACGTGACCACCATCTCACCCACTATGTTCATCAAACCATCCAGGCGCTTAATAGGCAGGTGTATGGTCTCGAGATTGACCGACATGGCCTCTACCCTGCTGCTACTGCCGTCATCGTCTATATCATAATCATCGGGTTGGGTCAGATCGAGTGTGACCGTTTTTTGGAGGCGTTGTAGCTTGTCAAGCTGAACGCTAAAGTCAAAATTCCCCTCCTGCCCTGTACTTTCGATGACCAGGAGCGCCTCTCTGACTCTATCCACAACCGCCAACAACACGCCGGCCATCTCCCGGGTCATCGATATCTCTCCCGCGCGAAACATGTGCAGGACGCCCTCGGCACAGTGCGTCAGTTCCTCAAGTCCGCAGAAGCCCATCATCCGGCAATTGCCCTTGACGGTGTGCATGCAGCGGAACACGGCGTTGAGCAGCTCCTTGTTTGTCGGATTGCCCTCCAGCTTTAGCAGATAGCGTTCAATCTGATCAAGGGAATCGCAGCTCTCAGTCATAAACTCTTGCAAAAGTGCCTTTTGAGTCTCTTCGTTAAACATCATATCTATTGTATCACATGTACGGTGTAATTTTGAAAAGCAATGGAAAGAGTTTTTGAGTCTAACGTACATAAAAAAATACTCCCACTATGTTATGATAAATATACATATGTTTTACCATATTGAAGTTATGCTTGTGCATAACATGAGATGATAGAAAAAGACGACGACATAAATATCTCCGAGATAACGGGCAAGACCCTGTACTTAAACCGTCGGGAGTTTATTGCATCCGCTGCGGTGGCTGTCTTGTCCACCAAAACCGGTCTGAGTTATGTCAGAAACCAGGACATCTCGACAAACGAGGGACAGACCAGCTTTGATGTCGTGGCCAACTACAATAACTTCTACGAGTTTTCCATGGGTAAGACGGACATAATTGACCTGGCCAAAAATCTTAAGGTTCGCCCTTGGAGTGTCAGCGTCGAGGGGCTTATTAACAACCCCAGGGTCTATGACATAGACAAACTCTTGAGGCTTTTTCCGTTGGAGGAACGCATATATCGGTTTCGATGCGTTGAGGGGTGGTCAATGGTAGTGCCGTGGTTGGGGTTTCCGCTGGCCGAGCTGGTCAGGCGCTGTCAACCGCAGTCAAGCGCCAGGTATGTGGAGTTTGTCACCCTGCATGATACACGGCAGATGCCGGGTCAAAGGACAAACGTCCTTACGTGGCCATACGTGGAGGGACTGCGATTGGATGAGGCCCTGCACCCGTTGACGTTGATGGCCGTTGGGATGTATGGCGAACTGCTGCCAAACCAGAACGGGGCGCCTCTGCGCCTTGTCGTCCCGTGGAAGTATGGCTTTAAGAGTGCAAAGTCTATCGTTACGCTCAGATTTGTCGAGCACCAACCCCTGACGACATGGAATGTCACCAGCCCTAAGGAGTACGGATTTTACGCAAACGTCAACCCGCGCGTCAGTCATCCCAGATGGAGTCAGGCAAAGGAACATCGCCTGGGAGAATTCACAAAACGACCCACCATGATGTTTAACGGATATGCCGACCAGGTAGCCCACCTGTACACCGGCATAAACCTGACCAGGGATTTCTGAATCCACGGATAAATAACCTTATGCAGTACGGTGAAAAAAACATGGAAAACGCCCAATTGGAGCTGTGGGGAAATCCGGCCCCTGAAAAAGACTACGAAATCAACATAGAGTTTCCCGAGTTTACGTGTCTTTGTCCGCGTTCGGGCTATCCGGACTTCGCGACAATCAAGATATCCTACATCCCCGATGCCAATATTGTTGAACTAAAGTCCCTCAAACTCTACCTAAACTCCTTCCGCAACAAGGCCGTCTCCCACGAACAGGCAGTCAACGTCATCTACGACGAGCTATACAATAAGCTGACCCCTCGTTACCTGTGTGTCGTAGGAGATTTTAATCCACGGGGTAACGTAAAGACCATCATCAAGGTCACATCCTCCAGGTGAGCAGAGATGCCTAAGAATCACTCTCTGTTGATGAAATGCCTTCCGGTTGGGAAGGGTAAGACCAAACGGCGTTAAATGTCATTTTGCGCCCATATGTGTCTGCCCCTGGCGACAACAGGGCAAGCAGAAATCCATTGTCCACCACTTTTTTTATGCACCCATAAAATTTGCCCTGTTGCAATTAAATGCAGAATAATATATACTAAATGTCATATGGACTAGCATTGAAGCTAACTCATGGAAATTAACTGAATAATAAGGAGGATTAGAGAAGTGGTTGTTGAAGGTGTCAACGTAAAGTGTTTTGTGTGTGGTGCAGAGGATAAGGAGCGTGTGTATATAGAGTGCTACCATGAGGCTCAGAAAAAGGCCGTGTGTGTTCACTGTCTCCCGATCCTGATCCATGGGGCACACTAGATATCGCCATATTTGTGGCATATAAAGGCATAATGAACGAACGGGGTGAAAATGGACATTAAGATTACGTTTCCCGGTGGAAAGCGTGTAAACGCCGAGATCGAGGGTATGACTATAGCTACGGACCAGTCGGTAAAAAACGGTGGAGACGGTAGTGCCCCTGAGCCGTTTAAGTATTTCCTGGCCTCTATTGGGACGTGTGCCGGTATATATGTATTGAGCTTCTGCCAGAAAAATGGCATCCCCACAGAGGGTATTACGCTGACTCAGCACCATGAGTATGCCAATGACCCAAGTGGAAAACCATATATGGCCAAACTCTCCATAAGCATAAAAGTGCCGGGCAGTTTCCCGGAAAAATACTATGATGCCATAGTCCGTGTGGCCGACCAGTGCGCCGTAAAAAAGGCAATCATGTCGCCACCGGAGTTCGTAGTAAGGACAGTTGTTGGTGATTAACCTTTCAGAAAGCTGCGCGCAAGTACGGTGCACCCGGGGACGGTGCGACCAATGGGGGTGATCGATGCCATAGGGCAGACGCCCATGGTGAGTCTCGACAGTCTGGACATAAGCACCAAGGTCAAGCTCCTTGTAAAACTCGAGGGGAACAACCCTGGTGGGTCGGTGAAGGACCGTATTGCCTATTACATGATCAAGGATGCGCAACAGAGCCGAAAGCTAAAAAGCCACCACGTGATCCTTGAACCTACCAGCGGTAACACCGGTATCGGACTTGCCATGATAGGGGCGGCGCTGGGCTACAAGGTCAAGCTCGTGATGCCGGAGTGTGTGAGTCTTGAGCGCAGGATGACCCTCATGGTATATGGCGCGGAGCTTGTCCTGAGCCCCGGGGATGAGGGCACGGATGGCGCCATCAGGCTCGCACATAAGATATACGACGAAGACAGGGATGCCTACTTTATGCCGGATCAGTTTAACAATCCCGCAAACGTCAGAAGCCACTACGAGACCACCGGCAAGGAGGTCTATGAGCAGACCAATGGTGAGGTAAGCGCCTTTATCGCCGGCATGGGCACAACAGGTACGCTAATGGGTACCAGCAAGAGGCTCAAGGAGTATGACTCCTCCATTGAGATAATCGGCGTAGAACCCGTCCTCGGACACAAGATACAGGGGCTGAAGAACATGTCCGAGTCCATCGTTCCAGGCATCTACGACCCCTCCAGGCTCGATGACAAGCGAATCGTCAACGACGACGACGCCTACAACACCGCCAGATGGCTTGCCATGAGAGAGGGACTCTTCGTGGGAATGAGCAGCGGGGCGGCCCTATACGTTGCCGTCAAGAAGGCACAGGAGATGAAAGACGGTGTCATTGTCGTCATACTCCCCGACAGGGGCGACAGGTACCTAAGCACCACCCTGTTCAAGTCCATCTGCGCCAAGTGCCCACCCTAACCAAAAAAGAAAGAAGTGGGCGGAGCCGCTTCTTGATGCTCTCTTGACCCCATTATATCTTGTTCAAACTGTCTCTGTTATCTTCCCCTAAAATAGTTGCTTTTTTACGATTTGCTGTATACTGAAATGACGCAGGTTTTTTCAGGCATGATGTTTGATCGACAAAATTACGTTGTGCTATAAGTCCATGTAAATAAATATTTATAACGCTATAGAATGGCAAATAATGGGGTCAAGGAGACTTCTTCGTGCCCGGGGCGGCTCGCCCCTCCCCTTGCAGGGTGAGGGTCTGAGGGAGAAGGACAGAGTCCTTCTCCCTTTTTCTTTTCAAAGCACCCACCACTTTATTATGCACTCATACGATCAGTACAGTCATACAATGGCACGATTCTTGCATTTTATTTGCTTGCGTGGTCCGTTTACAATCGATGAGCTATGCAAGGTGGAATTGTGTTTCAGACAGATAGACAAATTTTTGACAGGTATTAGTTGGAGACAAGGGTGATAGACAAGGACGATTTGTCGATAGGCAAACCTTTGACATATCCAATTTACGACCACAACGGCAAGCTGATGCTCAGGGAAGGGTATGTGATAAAGGATAGAAATGAGCTGCGTCGCGTTGTGGAGTTAATGGGGATTGAGCCGGCAAGTTTTTTTGGATATGCGGCAGGTTTTTCCCCACTACAGCGAGCAAGGCGTTTGCCTGACCCGGACAACGACACCCCGTTTGAACTCCTTGATGAGGTGTATGAGGGCCTTGAGCAACTGTTTGTCCAATACAATGTTGTAGACAACTTCCAGGGTAAGGTCATGGCCCTCTGCAACACCATCCAACAGATATGCTACGAGGATGAGGACCTGGCCCTGGGCATCATGTTGATGGACAATGACAGGCGCTATACCATAAAACACCCAGTCCACACGGCCATCATATCCGAAGTAATAGCGAAACGCCTGGAATGGTCCCTTGACAAGCGCCAGGATATGTTGGCCGCGGCCCTGACCATGAACCTCTCCGTGGTCAAGCTCCAGGAGGCCATGTACTGGCAGAAAGACACCCCCAATGAGGAACAAAGGAAACAGATCACTGCCCACCAGCAACGCACCGTCAAGTTGTTACAGGCCCTGGGAGTGACAAAACAGCAGTGGCTGACGGGCGTGTTTCAGCACCATGAGGCAATTGATGGCAGCGGCTACCCCAGGGGGATTAAGGGGGATGAGATATGTCAGAGTGCGCGGATCATATCCCTGTCTGACGCCTACAGCGCCATGATCTCCGGCAGGGGGTACCGTCCTGCCATGTCGGCAAATACCGCAATGCGCAGTATCTTTATGGACAAGGGCAATCGCTTTGAAGAGGACCTCGGTCTGTACTTTATCAAGACCATCGGCATCTACCCCCCGGGGACATTCGTGAGACTCATCAACGGAGAGATCGCCGTGGTTACATACAGGACGGAAAAGGCCAACTGTCCAATTGTCCACAGCATCCAAAAGTCAAACGGAGAGCACCTGTCAACACCATTTAGACGTGACACGGCAAACGGCAAATACGCCATAACAGAGGTGATTCATCCATCAAAGATCAACCTCGGTATCAATCGTCACCAGTTGTGGGGCTATGGTACGTTTAAAAAAATGGGATCAACCAAGAGGCGTTATGATCGTGTGCCGACCAATATCCCGGCAAGGATATTTGACCTCAACACAATATCCTCCATCGAGGTCTCTATAATGAACCTAAGTAAGGGCGGTTGCCTGATAAAAATCCCATTTAAAAACTCGCTAAAAAAGCCGCCTCTGCTTAAGATCGACAATACCTACTATCTCACCTTCAGGATACTGGAAAGAACGGTAGATAACATAAAATTCACCGTCAAGAACTCCAAGATTAGCGAAGACAATCAACTCGTTGGCGGTCTGTTCACTGACCTTACGGAAGAAAACGCCACCATCATCCGCCTGTACTCAAAAAAGATGCTGGCCTCAACTAGTAACTAGCTATGCCCTCAGCCCCAGCCTAAGAAGAAAAGACAAAGAAGGAGGGCAGCTCCGCCCGCACGGCGGGTGTTGCCACACCCCCTTCTCAGACCTCCCCCACAAGGGGAGGGGCGAGGCGCCCCGGCCACGAAGAAGTCCC
>JADGAE010000017.1 GCA_015232165.1 Nitrospirota bacterium | reverse complement strand
CTGGTCCCCTTGCGGGGGGTTCTGAAGGGGGGCGGAGCCGCCCCTTTCTTTCTTCTTCTTTCGTATATAATTAATTATGGTAGGTATTTATCAATGCGAAGCGAATTTGCGTGGTTTACCGGCACCCTTGGGGGGACCGACGAGGCCGTCCTCTTCCATCATATCCATGATGCCTGCCGCCTGATTGTATCCCATCTTGAACCTCCGCTGGATGGAGGTTATGGATATTTCACCTATCGTCTGGGCATAGCGTACCACCTCTTTGTACATTTCGTCCCTTTCCACGGATGAGGCTTCTGCGGCAGACTCGGCAGGACGGATGTCGTCAAACAGGGTGTAATCCGGTTGCCCTTGTGACTTTATATAGTCCGTGACGGCCTTGACCTCACCTTCGCTGACGTAGGCCCCGTGAACCCGCATCAGCCGTGCCCCCGGGGTCAACATGAGCATGTCGCCACGACCAAGGAGTTTTTCCGCCCCGTGGGTGTCCAGTATGGTGCGTGAGTCCACCTTCGAGGACACCATAAAGGCCACCCTTGAGGGGAAACTTGCCTTGATCGTGCTTGTGATGACGTCCGCCGTGGGATGCTGTGTGGCCACGATCAGGTGTATACCGGCAGCACGTGCGCCCTGGGTCAGTTTCACGATTGAATCCTCAACAGCCTTGGCCGATGTAAAGATAAGGTCGGCAAGCTCATTGATCACGATCACTATGTAGGGCAGTTTGTCCTCTTCGGCAACGCTTGCGTTAAACATCTCTATGTTTTTAGCGCCCTGGGCAGTAATCTGCCGGTAACGCCTCTCCATCTCAAGGAGCATCTTGCTTAATGCCTCAGCGGCCTCCCGCGGACTCGTTATCACGTGACTGAGGAGATGAGGGATGCCGTTGTACATCGACAGCTCAAGCAGCTTGGGGTCAATCAGCAGCATCTTCACCTGCGAGGGCTTGACCTTATAGAGGATGCTCAATATCATGGCATTGATGACCACGCTCTTACCACAACCCGTCGTCCCTGCCATAAGCAGGTGGGACAGCCTGGAAAGCTCCTCTATCACGGGATTTCCGTATATGTCTATGCCCATCGACATGGTAAGGAGGGCGCTGCGTTTTGAGAATTTGTCCGAGTCTATGACCTCTCTCAGGGTCACAACCGCCGCCGTCTCATTTGGGACCTCTATGCCAATAGGGGCCTTACCGGAGATCAGAGAGACCCGTACCTTGACACCACCTTTGGCACGTCCAAGGTCGTCCGAGAGCGATACCACCTTGCTGAGTTTTACACCGGAGGCCGGCTCAAACTCGTACATCGTCACTACCGGACCGGGACTCACATGCAGTATCTTGCCATCGGCACCAAAGTCCGACAGCAGCTCCTGGAGGGTTGAGGCATCTCTGAGGATATCCTCCTTGGTAAATGCCTGACCTTCCGTGTGTTCGCTGCTGAGGAGTTCCGGTGGTGGTAACATATAAGGCCCCTTGTGTACCGCGGCAGTCTTTGGTGCAGGGGGCCTTGTGGGCTTGGACGCGGAGGGGCCTGCGGGGAGCTTTGTGGTGGGAGGAGGCATGTTATTATCGGGTCTTTTGGCGTGACTCTGGGTCGGCCTTTGGGGTGCAGAACTTTGAGGGGCAGGACTTTGTGGTACCGGGCTTTGAGGTACCGGTCCTTGGGGTGCCGGACTTTGTAGCGCCGGACTTTGGGGTGCCGGAGTCTTCTGTTGCGAATGCGTAACCGGAGTCTTTGGCCCTGGGTCAAGCGTTGGCTGCACTGTATTTGTCACTTCCACCTTGGGGCGTTCAACATGTGGTCTTTCGATATCTCTGTTTTTCGGGATTGGTGTCCTTTCGGTTAAATCCTCCTTGCGGCCGGCTTTATATGTGGCTGAAAGAGACATCGGGATCAACAGCACTATGGATGTGTACAGGACTGAAAGACTGATTATAAAAGCCGGCACCGTAGAGAGAAACGTTTGCAGGATATAAGCGATAGAGCTGCCTGTCAGCCCACCCTTAACGATGGTTATCTCAAAGGTATCCCCCATGAGGGAGAAGTTGATTGACAGCGCAATAACCATCAGGACAACGCCTACTATGTTTTCAGGTTTCCTGGAGGCACCGATAAACCTCCTCACGGCATAGAACAAAAAGACAAGCGGGAGCATATATGCCGATGTCCCAAACACCGAGATCAGTACATCGGAGACATATGCCCCGGCCATACCGCCATAGTTCTGTGGAGGGAGATTGGTGTAAGTAAAAGGCGACGGGTCCCACTTATTGTACGAGGCAAGACTAACCCCGGTAAATAGCGCCAGCAGTGTCGCCAAAAACCCAAAGATTGGACTCTTGCCTCTTTTTAGTGCTTCAGCCATAGCAACAACACTATAACCCCGGCCAGGACAAACCTGTAATAGACAAACACCCCTAGTGAGTATTTCTTAAAAAAAGCCATCAGGAATTTAATGGCTATCAGGCCTACTATAAATGAAGCAGCTATGCCACATAAGAACACGTTTAGCTCAAAGTCTGTCCCATTGCCATACAGGAGCTTTACTCCGTGTAAGAGTGCGGCCCCACCCACCACGGGCGTGGACATGAGGAAGGAAAACCTTGCTGCCTCCTCCCTCGTGATGTTGAGGATTAGTCCTGCCGATATGGTTATCCCCGAGCGCGATACACCGGGGATAATAGCAATGGCCTGGGCTATTCCCACCACTATGCAGTCGTATATGTCCATATCAGGGATGGTTCTTTTTTTGGTGCCGATACGCTCGACATAAAGCATCACAAATCCTCCAACGACCAGACCTACCGCTATCACAAGTGGCCCCCTCAACGTCTCTTCCACGAAATTGTCCAGGAGTTTGCCTGCTACAGCCGCCGGGATGGTTGCCACGATAAGCAGCATCAGGAGTCTGTGTTTTTTGAGCAGGATGTCAAGCCAGTCTTTATAGAAGTACAGCAGCAGGGCCAGCAACGTACCCACGTGCAGGGCTATGTCAAATGACATGGACTCGGTTATCCCGTGCCATCCAAAGAGCCAGGGGATGAGCACCAGGTGTGCGGTGCTGCTTACGGGGAAGAACTCCGTAAGCCCCTGGACGGCCCCCAGGAGTATCGATTGCAATGCCTCTGCGCTCATATCTCTACCACAACGGGGGTGATGATCGGTCGTTTATCGGTGGCATTTTTTATGTACTTTCTCAGGGCGCTGTGGAGTTTGGCCTGCAGCACGGAGGAGTCCTTTCCGACGTCGCGGTCTATGTTGTTGAAGGTGTCGATGATGAGTTTTTTGGCTTCGGAGATAACCATCTGAGAGGCGCTTTCCAGGACGAATCCGCGATAGATTATTTCGGGTTCTGCCACGATCTGCCAACTCTCCTTGTTTATGTAGAGCAGGACGAGGACAAAGCCATCCTGTGACAGACGGCGTCTGTCTTTGAGGATGATATCGTCTCTATCGACAAAACCTTTACCATCGACGAAGTGTCTGCCGCAGGCAACGCTTGTGGTTTTGGAGGCCCCTTGTGCGGTTATCTCGAGCACCTCGCCATCTTGCGGAATAAAGACGTTCTCCTCGGGGATATTAAGGCTGCATGCCAGCTTGGCATGGTAGATCAGTTGCCTGTACTCCCCGTGGACCGGCATAAAGTAGCGCGGTCTGACTACGTTGAGCATCAACTTCAGTTCCTCATTGGAGGCATGCCCTGAGACGTGGACATCGGATATCTTATCGTAGAGGACGTTTGCCCCGCGCATAAAGAGCTGATTGATTATCTTGCCCACGGCCTTTTCGTTACCCGGGATGGGTTTGGCCGAAATTATCACGGTGTCATTGGAGGCCACCTTTATATGCTTGTGTTCGTTGATGGACATCCTTGTCAGGACGGACATGGGTTCTCCCTGAGAGCCGGTTGTGATGATTACGGTATCCTCCGGTCTGATAGAGTTCATCTGTTCGAGCTTCATGAGGATATTGCCGGGGATGTTGAGATAGCCTATGTCCATTGCGATCTTGGCATTTGATATGATGCTGCGTCCACAGAGTATGATCTTTTTGCCAAAGGCCACCGATACGTCCACCGCCTGCTGCACGCGATGTATGTTGGAGGCAAAGGTGGCAATGATGATCCTGCCCTTGGCCTTTGAGAATATGTCCTCGAAGGCCCTTTTGACCTCTTTTTCGGACGGCGTGATGCCGGCTTTTTCGGCGTTGGTGCTGTCTGATAGCATAAGCAGGGTGCCCTTTTCGCCGTACTCCACGAACTTGCTAAAGTCCAGCAGTTGGCCGTCAACGGGACTGGAATCGATCTTGAAGTCCCCCGTGTGGATGATGTTGCCAAGGGGGGTGCTGATACCAAGCCCCACGCCGTCGGCTATGCTGTGTGTGACGCGTATGAACTCAACCGTAAAGCTGCCAAGCCTGGCCCTGTCACGGGGCTTTATCTTCTGGAAGGGCACGCCTTTTATGCTGAACTCCCGCAGCTTTTCCTTTATCAACCCAAGGGTCAATGGGGTCCCGTACACGGGGACCATCTTACCCAGGTCTCTTAGCAAAAACGGCAGTCCCCCGGTGTGGTCCTCATGTCCGTGGGTGATGATGATCCCGCGGAGTTTTTCACGTCTCTCCAGCACATACGCATAGTCAGGGATGACGTAGTCAACACCCGGCATATCATCATCGGGAAACATAAGCCCAACATCGACAATTATCATGTCGTTATTGGTCTCAAACACCGTCATGTTCAAACCGATCTCCGCAACACCTCCTAGCGGGATCACCAATAGTTTTTCTTCGTTATTTACATTACACATAAATTTATTCTTTTTTTCTTATCTTCTCCCCCCGTTGTTTTCCCGCCTGTTAGGGGGATTGACAGGCGGGAAACAGAAAACTCCTGTTTTTATTTATTTAACAAGTAGCTCCAGGATGGCCTTTTGCGTATGTAGTCTGTTTTCTGCCTGATCAAAGACAACGCTGTTTGTGCCATCCAACACCTGAGATGTTATCTCCTCTCCCCTATGGGCCGGCAGGCAGTGCATTATCAGCGTATCGGGCCTTGCATGCAGCAACAGGCCGTCGTTTACCTGAAATCCCTTAAAGTTTTCCTTCTTCTCTGCTGCGGACACCTTGTCTCCCATGCTGACCCATACGTCCGTATAGATTACATCGGTCTCTCTGACGGCCTCCTCCGGACAGTGGCAGATGCGTATGTCAGCGGGTATATCAGCCCTTGGAGGTATTGCCGGCATCACGATGTTCGGCTCGAAACCCGGTGGACAGGCAACGGTCAGCGACATCCCCATTAACCACGCCGACTCAATGAGGGAATTGGCCACGTTGTTGCCGTCACCCACATAAGTGACTCTGACACCCTTGAGTGTGCCCTTTCTCTCCTTGATGGTCATCAGGTCGGCCAGTATCTGGCAAGGGTGGTGGCTGTCGCTCAGGGCGTTGATAACGGGTATCGTGGCCTGTTGAGCGAACTCCACCAGAGTTTCGTGCCGATAGGTCCTGATGGCCAAGGCGTCGAGGTATCTTGACAGCACGCGCGCAGTGTCGGCGATGGATTCCCCCCTGCCCATTTGCGTATCGCCCTGGTTGAGATACACGGGATACCCCCCAAGCTGATAGACCCCCACCTCGAGGGAGACCCTCGTGCGTGTGGATGACTTCTCAAACAACAGCCCAACGGCCTTGCCACTGAGTGGTCTTGCGGTGTTATTGAGCCCGCCCTTTAGCTCTATCGCACGGTCTATCAACCGCCCACACTCCGGCGGTGAGAGGTCAAGGACCCTCAGGAAGTCGCGTTTCATGACAGCCTCGTCAGGATTTCGTTGAGTGCGAAGATGAGGCGTTCGATGTCCTCTTCCTTGACAATCAACGGCGGACAAAACCTAAGGGTATTTTGCGCCGTGCAATTGATAAGTATGCCGCGCTCAAAGCAGGCCTGTACCACCTGACTGCAATCCCTGGTAAGCTCCATTCCCAAGAGCAGTCCCATACCACGAACGTCCACGATAATATTGGGGAACTTCTCCTTTAGCTCCAGGAGCGAGTTTTGCAGGGTTGTTCCCATCCTCAGACACTCTGCCAGCATGATGCCGTCCTCCGTGACGGTCTCAAACACGGCCAGGGCCGTGGCACATGCCAGGGGGTTGCCGCCAAAGGTGGAGGCGTGACTGCCTGGTTCAAAGCCCTTTGTAAGCTCCTCCCGTGCGATGGTTGCCCCTATGGGGAAGCCACCACCGAGCCCCTTTGCAAGGGTCATGACATCCGGTTCGATGCCAAAGTGCTCGTAGGCAAACAGCTTACCTGTCCTGCCTACACCGGTCTGCACCTCGTCAAGGATGAGGACAAGGCCGTGTTTATCGCAGTGTCGTCTGACCTCCACGAAGTAGTCATCGGAGGGGACCTTCACGCCGCCTTCGCCCTGTATGGGTTCGAGCATCACGGCGGCCGTTTTGTCGGTTGTTGCCTTCTTTATCCCTTCCATGTCGTTAAAGGGCACGTACTTGAAGCCGGGCAGGAGGGGTTCAAAGCCGTGATGAAACCTGTCCTGACCGGTGGCGGATATGCAGGCCATCGTGCGACCGTGGAAGGAGTTCAACGCGGTTATGATCTCATAGCGCCGGCCGGAATAGCGTTGATTGCAGTAGCGCCTGACGAGCTTAATTGCGGCTTCGTTGGCCTCGGCCCCGGAGTTGGAAAAAAACACCTTGCCGCCAAAGGAATGCCTTACTAGCTGTTTGGCCAGCTTTATGTGATACTCGTTGTGATAGAAGTTGGATACGTGGATGAGCCTCTGGGCCTGCTTCTGGATGGCAACAACTATCTTTGGGTGACAGTGCCCAAGGACGTTTACCGCAACCCCTGCCAGGAAGTCCAGGTACTCCTTGCCGTCCATGCTCCAGAGTTTCATCCCTCTGCCCTTGCTAAATACCACGGGAAACCGTTTGTACGTCTCCATTATGTATTGCTGGGATTCGTCTAATGCCTTTTTTATTTCCATAGTGTTAACAATCGTCCTTCATTTCGCTGACAATGGCACAGAGCATCGGAAACATGACCTCGTGATGTCCGATGAGGCTTATGGCTGAACCGGAATTGGCTGTCGGCCTTTTAAGCACGTTTACCTCGGCCCTGTATTGTCGTATAAAGTCCATGTTTATAGTGGTGAAGCCCTCTACCCTGTGGCCAATGTTTCTTGCCAGATTCAGCGCCTTAAGAAAAACCTCCGGTATGATAACGGCCGACCCCAGGTTGATAAACACCCCGCCGGCAAGTGTGGTGATGACGGAGGCGAGTGTTCTGAAGTCGCGCATACTGCCCTCTCCGATGTCGCTGCCGTTGGCTTCGGGGTGCATGTGCAGTATATCCGTGCCGACGGCAACGTGCACCGTAATTGGTACGTTGAGGTCAACGGCCGCGGCAAAGATGCTTACGGAGGCATCCTTGATCCTGTTGTCGTTGAGGATGAAGTCACCGATGGCGCTGCCCAGGCCCAGCCCTCCCCGCACGCCATCCGATATGGCCGTGTTAAGCATAATCCCAGTCTCCAGAGCCATTCCAAAGGTGCCATGACAGAGCTCGCCGGCCACGTCCTCGGAGGTGCATCCCATAAAGGCCATCTCAAAGTCATGGACAATGGATGCCCCGCTTGTTGCTATTGCCGTGATGATCCCCTTTTTCATTAGGTCTATAATGATCGGAGAGAGGCCGACCTTTATTGGATGAGCACCCATGCCCAGGATAACGGGTCTGTCCGCCGCCCTGGCCTCGATAATGGCGCGTGCGGCCTTTTTTAGCTCCGACGCTGCCAACACCTCCGGCATCGTGTCAAGGAAATCTCTGAATGAGCCGCCTCTTGAAAACGGCTTGCCCTGTTGACAGATGTTTACCTTGCTGCTTCTTGCACTCAGAGAGTATCTCTTTACGTCTGTCAGTGGTCTGTCCACTGCAGGAGGTTTATCTCTCATCCGGTCTTTTCTCTCTACTTCTACTCTTTAATTTAGTATTAAGTTGCACTATGGCTATAAAATAAAGCCAAACTATAATATACAATAAATGTAAAAATGTTGTCAATAGCAGGTTTTTGCAGGGCAATCGCATTTGACGCATGTTGGTAAGTTAACTCGAAGGTTGACATCGTTGTCGTTATTTCTGCGGGGCGATCTTTTCTTTTTCCCAGGCCTTGAGGTACTTTAAAAACGTGTAGAAGGCATACAACACGGCCAGGATAAACCCGCGCACGCCATCAAGAAACCCCAGGCGCAGGAGATACATCTTCAGAAACATCGCCATAGGCCTGAGCGTAAAAGCAAAGGTGTATGACTTGACGGTAGTTTTGGCAATCTCCTCTGCCGAGAGTGTCGTGTATATGTCCATCCGCTTAATGAAGTCCGAGATACCCCTGTAGGAGTAATGCTCAATGGGATTTCGCAGCTTTCCCGCCCTGCCATCGAGGACCACCTTCTCATGCACCTGACGCTGGTGCATGTTGGCCAGGTCCTTCTTAAACAAACGCAGCGTATTGTCCGGCCACCATCCGCCGTGCCGTATCCACTTGCCCAGGAAGAAGTTCTTCCTGGAGACGTAAAAGCCGTCATAGGCTGCCTCACTGACCACCTGATGCAGCTCCAGCACAAGCTCGGGCGTCAATCGCTCATCGGAGTCAAGGAGGAACACCCAGGGCCCCTGAGCATGGTCTATGGCAAACTGCTTTTGTGGTGCAAACCCCTGCCAGTGATTTTGATATATTTTGGTGTTGTAGGCCCGGCAGATATCTATTGTCCTGTCCGTGCTGTAATCATCGACGATAACGATCTCCTGTGCCACGGACGCACTTTGAAGCGCTCCGGCAATGTTAAGCTCCTCGTTCTTGGTGACGATGACAACGGAGACAGGCAGCTTGTTTGGCATTTCATTGTCAGGCATTACAATTAACCGCGCTTGACTGTGTTTGCTATAAACTCCATGATCTGTCCCGAGCGTTTGTCGTAGGTATAGTCACCGGCAAGGGCCTTTGCGTTACCGGCGATCTCGGCGGCGTAGAGGGGATTGTCCAAAAGGTGCTTGACCGAAGAGGCCAGTTGCCTGATGTTGCCCGGCTCAAACAACAACACGTTGACCTTGTCCGTTAGGACATCCGTTATGCCGGGGATGTTGGATGCCACAATGGGGAGACCCAGGGCCATGAACTCAAACATCTTCAGCGGCGAGGAGTGAATCGAGGGCTTGTGGAGGATGTTGGGGATTATGGCAATCCGCGCCCGCGATAGATAACCAACGAGTCGACTCTGCTCAACGTACCCCGTAAAGATAACCCTCTCTGATACCCCAAGGTCTGTGGCGAGTTGCTTCAATTCGTCTAGTCTGTCACCACCACCAACGATTGTCAGCACCTCCCCGGGTATAAACGCCATCGCCCTGATCAATGTATCAACCCCCTTCCACGGATAAAGCCCTCCGGCATAGAGCAGACCTTCCTTGGTGGCAGTGTCCACCTCCGCAACATTATGATTTAGGAGTTCGCTCTTGACGGCATTGGGGATCGTTACAATTGGCTTGCCCTGAAGCTCAAACACCTGCATGAGTTCCTCCCTCAGTAGGTTTGATATCGTAATGACGCCGTCAACGTTGCCATATATGTATGACTCTGTTTTTTTTAGTCCGTGTTGCTTGTTTGTCCTTTCGGTGGTGAGGTGAAATATCTCGTGGGCCTCAAAGATTATCGGCATCCTGACTAGACGCTTGATCCTGAGCAGGGAGGCCGCCAACTTTGGGTGTCTTACAAAGATGACCCCGCTGCCGGCCTTTAACAGCAGGTAGAAAAACAGCGTGAATTTAAACAACATTCCAAATGAAAATGGCAACAGTGGTATGTTTCTTCTCATAATTGGCAGAAACACCATATCGAGGTTTGGGTGGTGTTGCAGGTCGTAGTACCTGAATATATCGTCGGCGTGCTGTCCCATCTGCCTGCCGCAGAGCAGCTTGACCACATGACCGGCCTTGGCAATGGAGTTGGCGGTGTTTATGATCTGTACAAACCTGGCCTGAGTAGCGCATATAAACTCAGGCACCGGATAGTATATCGTCATATTATTAAGTACCACCTGCCCATACTTAATTTATATACAAGCAAAGAAAAAGAATGGGGGGCTCCGCCCCCTAACCCCCTGCAAGGAGGGCGTTTTGTGGCCGGGGCGGGTGCGACCCGCTGCGGGAAAATCGTGCCCCATCCCCTCCGCCCCCTCATTGACCTCTCCTGCAAGGTGCGAGCCGCACTGGCATAAAAGGGGCCAGCCCCCTTGACCCCTTAATTCTCAGTCCTGATGTAAAGGCACCAGTCATGCCAATCAGGAAGCCAAGAGGGATGATGTTTCTATCCTCAAAGAGCGTGCGCAATACGTATTCGCCTACGATTGTTGCAAAGATGGCTATTCCCACATATGAATCACCGGATATCCCGTCGGTGGTGATCCGCCTGTACAGTCGCATCAATACCATACCTATGGTGAATATATATATGACAAGCCCCACAATCCCATGTTGATACAGGATGGTGAGGAGTTGATTGTGTGCCGTGGTGCGTTCGTCCTTTGTGGGATATCTACCGTAGAGGTGATTGAAGGTTTGGCGGTAGTGTTCTGTGGCGTCGTCCTGGTTGAGGCCATGACCGTAGAGCAGTCGTTGGCCTGACATCGCAGCAAACACCTGCCACTGGGCAAACCTATGCGACATCTGGACAGTCTCCTGCATGTGTCCCTTTATGAGGCTGTATTGACTTGGAAAGATTAAAAATACCGCAGTGACAAGACAAAGCACTGTCACCGAGGTCGTTATAAGATTGATCCTCTTAAAGAAATCACCCCTTAGAAAATATATCCAGATGATGAACACCCCCACAATGGCTAACCAACTTGCCCGAACGCTGATAATAATAAGCGCTATGACCGAGGCAATCGTGGTCACAATCCACGGCATTCGTTTATGTCCATGGCTTTCTATGTACTGCAAGAGGACAAATGGGAAGAAGTACAGGATGATCGTCGCGAAATATCTGATATCGAGATAATCGATCCGCCCCTCTTTGATGAGGTATCCGGCCAATTCGTAAAACGCCACGATAACATACACCACGGCCGTGCAGGCCATAACAAACGCAAGCCTCTTCAACCTGGCGGTGTCGCTGAAGGCTGCCACTATGACGCAGTAGAGCAAGATAATCTTAAGATAGCTCTTCTTGACCACTACAAGCGATGATGTCTGATTGACGTTTAACAGAGATGAGACAATCGCAGACAACGTAAGCAGCAACAGGCAAATAAACAATGAGTCGTTCCATCGGAAACCGGCCTCTTTTTTGATCACCAGCCTGATAAACCATACAGATGCTGGGACGTAAAAGGCCAGCGCCTTAAATGTTCCAAACTTCCCGGCATACATCAATAAGACAAAGACATATATCCCCCACTGCATGATCGCGGGGAAGACCTTGTCTTCAATATGTCTGTCCCACCATTGCCTTACTGTATCCAGGCTGCCTGACATTCAAAGACCTTGTATATAGCGCATTTAGATTGAGTGCAATACAAAGAACAAGGAGGGCGGCTCTGCCCCCTCCTTGACCTCCCCTGCAAGGGGGCCAGCCCCCTTGACCCCATTAAAGTGACGTGCATTTTGTATTTAATCAAACCGAAATCTGCTATAAATTCGGCTCCTTCTTTTTCAATCCTGGTACTCATCTAAATGCCACTGTCTGTTTACGCTCTTTACAAACAAATAGAGTAACTCTTCTTTTGTATTTGCCTTTAAGATTTCCTTGCGATTAATCTGGGATTTCTTCGTGAAGTCCACTGCTCCGAGTGATTTGTGGACGGCGTAGAGGACATTTTTGTACATGATGATGTTATAGTCTTCATAGGAACAGAGAAGTTCAGGTGCGACATCGTCTCGTTGTTGGATGGCATTTAAGACCTTGTCGTAGAGGGCGCTTTTGATGATCCTGTCGTTGTTTGTCTGAGTTTCATCGGTGAAGTCAACGTCTCCAAGGGATTTGGGCAGACCATAGAACAGCTTTTTATATTTGACCACGTTATAACCTGCAAGGGAATCTACCAATACCGGTTGAAATCGGCCAATCTCTCCGATCATGGCCTTTAGGCCTTCATCGGATGGTGCATGGAGTACGTCCTTGTGCTGAAGGAGCGTTAGCAGTTCTGCCTCGGTTTTTTCCCGCAGGATGTCGTGATAGTTGACCTTGGACTTGTAGATGAAGTCCGCCCGTTGCAGAGACTTTGGTATGGCATGGAAACCGGCGCGATATTTGACGATGTTATAGTGCCCGCAAGAGCATAAAAGAAGCGGGACGATGTGGATAGCTTCACGGATTAGATATAAGACCTCTTTCCGGTTGGTGCCAATGATTATATCGTTGTGCTCAAGCCGGGTCTTGTCATTGAAGTCGATCTTGCCCAGGGATGCCGGCAGACCATAGAAGACGTTGTCGTACTTGATCACGTTATAGTTATCAACCGTGTCGATCAGCTCCGGGACAAGGCGGCAGACCTCTTCGATGAGGGCCGTTACCTCTTCAATAGTGGCGCCTCTGAGGATGTCTTCAACGTTGATTTGTGCTTCGTTGGTAAAGTCGATCTTGCCAAGGGAGGAGGGGATGGCATATATTATTTTCTTGTACTTGACGACGTTGTAGTGCTTGTAAGTGCGCAGTAGCGCCGGCAAGAGATCGTTTCTTTCCCGGGCTATACGCAAGGCCTCCTCGTATTCGACGACCTTGACGATATCGGTGTGTTGGAGCTGTTTTTCGTCGCTGAAGTCTATTTCGCCTATGGATGTCGGCACGACGTAGAAGAGCCTGTTGTACTTAATAACATTATAGCTCTCAACCGTATAGATCAGAATAGGATGAGCACCGCCGGTATTGTCAATTATCCCCTTTAATTGTTCAAGGTCGGCACATTTTATGACTTCCTTGTGCTCCAGCAACAGCAGCAGGTCTTCATTCGTCTTTGTCTTTAGTATATCGCCGTAGTTAAGGTCACAGTTGTCATCCGTCTTTTCTATAAACATGGGGATGGCGTAAAAGACATGCCTGTACTTCACTATGTACCATGTCTCACAGGGGCATACATAGACGGGGACAAGGTTATTGGTCTCCTCGATGAGCCTAAAGACCTCATCGTAGCCGTTACCTTTGAGTATCTCCGCCCGATTAATTTGTGTCTCATTGGTGAAGTCGATCTGTCCCAGGGACATGGGCAGGGCATAAAACATCTTGCCATACTTGATGATATTGTAGTCCTCCACGGAGTTGACAAGCTCCGGGTCAAAGCGCCCGGACTCCTCGATCTTGCCCCTGACATCCTCGGTGTTAGTGCCCTTGACGATCTCCTTGCGGTTGAGCTGCTTTTTGCTTTTAAAGTCAACGTTGCCCAGGGACATGGGTATGCCATAGATAACGCCCCTGTATTCGATGATATTGTATGTCAGATAGGACTCAATGATCTCGGGCATGGCATTGATATCGATCTCCTCATAATCTCCATAGAACAGGGACCTGATGAATTTATATAGCCTCTTACCCAGCAGCAGTTTCAGGGTCTTTATCATTGCCGGTTTTAGTATGTTGGCCACGATGACCTTCATCGACAGGGAGATAAACAGCTCTATCGTCATGTACCACAGCAGCCACTGTGGAAACCCCTCGGGACCTGTCAGGTCGGAGTATCGTTCCTCAAATGTGGTGCCAATGACCCTGTCTTTCATGCGCATGTCAAAGACTATGGGGTTTTCCTGCAAGGGCAGCATCTTACCGGCGGAAAAGGCCTCTACGGCCTTTATGGCATGTAGGTCTACGTGCGGATATGTATTTTCGAAGATTATATTGACGGAGGCCCTCAGTCCGTTTACGCCCACGGGGTCCGGGTGTGCATAGTGCCACAGGGCCGTCACCGTGTGGTCGTACCAGACCTCCGGCATCCCCGCGTTGATCAGCCGCCATCCCAACTCGTATGGACCGCAGAGGTAGCCCCTGTAGGAGTCGTGCTCATCGAAGGCGCCATAGCGGATGGCGTCGGACTTTCTGACGGACATACATGCCCCGGCATTGGGATTTAGCGGCCACCACTTCCATTTTTTGCTCTTTACGTCCTCGATCTCCTTGAGCCCCTCCGGAAACAGAAAGGATGACCTCATCTCGTGGTGCATCAGCACCAGGGAGCGTTGACAGCCCTTATTGGCGTCATACTCAAAGGACTCGGTTATCGAGCTTATAAAGTCAGGTGGGAAGATGGCGTCGCTGTCACAAACGGTCACTATATCGCCGCGGGCATTGAGTACCCCTATGTTGTATCCCAGGTGCTTGTGATACATGCCTGATTGTCCGCATGTTATATGCCAATCGACCTGCGCCGTCACCTCCGGCACTACCTGGTTATACAGCTCGATCCATATAAGCTCGTACTGATTACGCGGAACATCCTGTTGGTTGAGCCAGTACAGCGAGCTGTAGTGTTCCCGACATTCCCAATCCAGCAGGATTATTGACACGATTGGGGTTTCATCCCTATGATTAGCCTTGTGTATGGTTACCGTACCGGGGGATTGAGCGGCAAAAAGGGCCCTCTTGTAGGCATCCTTTCTGCCTCCGACACCACGTATTACCCTATCGTAGTTTAATACCTTCACGTAAGGCTATCCAAACCTGGGATGTTTCACTGTGCTGCAAGCAATTTTTTTTGCGTATCCTAACAGACAGACCGTTCACATATCATTTCAGGCCCTTTCTTGTCAGATCATCCTTTAACATGTCCAATGAGGTCTGTGATACATTGTGGATATTACCCTTGCCTTTAATCATATTGTTTAATGTCTTTAACGGGTTCTTTATGAGACCTTTAAAATCCACCACTTGACCTGAGCTTTCATGTTGGTATTTTATCAACATTTTAAACTCGAGCATCGTCAAAAGATAAATTATCTCTTTACTCTTTTGCCGTACCTCTTCAAAATCTATTTGAGCCTGCGCATCATATCTTGGGCTAATCTTGGGGGCATTATGCCACTTGACAACCTTCTCTGCCGCAATATGGAATAACTTGTGTTCTCTTTCCAGTAATTCAATATCGGGTATCTCCTGGTACATTTTTAATGCCTTGCTATATAGCCATACGCCAAGCTCACATTCATTGTATGGTCTCATGTTAATTACGAGATTTCTCTTTTGCAATGCCAATTCAAGTTGATACTCCCATTCCACATGGGTCATCCTGGCTATAGTAATGTCAATCATAAAATAAAAACTCCTCCTAAATCCCCGATCATATGAAAATTCTCAGATTATAAAGTAATAATTTCATTTCAATGCCGCACGTTATTCTTTATGTAAAAAATACATGATTGTTTTTATACCACAACTCTGCCTTCTCTGTCAAGCAGACCTATTTCTTAATCACGGTAAATTTGTTCTACGTTATAACACCAAAAGAAAAGACGAAAAGTAGGGCGGCTCCGCCCCCTCCTCAGACCTCCCCCGCAAGGGGAGGGGCGAGGCGCCCCGACCACGAAGAAGTCCCCTTGACCCCATTAT